>JBCCHV010000117.1 GCA_039028635.1 Acidobacteriota bacterium | reverse complement strand
GGAAGCGACCGTCATCGATCGGCGTCTCGCAGCGCGCCTGCGAGGCGAAGCACAGCGCCGGGTCTTCCGAGGTGCCCGGCACGTCCGCCGAGTAGAGAATGTTGGAGGTACAGCTCTCAGGCGCCTGGCCGAAGGCGGCGCTGGCTGTCAGTAGCGCTGAAAGCACCAGCGAGGGAAGAAGTAGATAGGCCGGAGAACGGAAAAGTAACCTTTCGAAGAGTCTTCGCACCACGAACGGCATGCATCATCCTTTCCGCCTCCTGAGAATGAAACAGCGTCTTTGGGGCGTGGCGATGGCAGCCTCGAGGCTGACCGATGGCCACGGCTCAGCGACTCTTTGATCAGACTCTCAAAAGAACGGGAAAGTTCCCTTGCGGGGTCCGATCACTCCTCGGAAAGATCGCCCTGAAGCTCCTCAACCGCAGGGACGAAACCGAGAGCCTTTGTTCAGTGCTACGAGATTCCTTCAAGAGATGTTTATCAGGCCCGCTGCAGACCGTCAAGCACAACCGCCTACAGTTAGCTAGCGAACAGTGACATCCGCTCCGAGCAACCGCGGGATCGCCGCTTTCATTTCCTCTGCCGTGCGCCCCAGCAGATGGGAGTTGGCGATCAGCGGCGCAAAGTCGACCGGGTAGAGATTGCGCCGCCGCGGATCTGCCAGGCCGGCAATATTGCGCGGCGCGATGGCTTTCGAAACCCAGCCGGCGAGATCTTCCGAAGGTACCTTCGAAGCCGCCTCGAGGGCCGCCGTGACGATCTCGTCATCGGACCCGAGAAAACCTTTCCAAGCCCATTCGTGATCGGGATCGAGGCGGCGCTCTACTTCGCCGAAGCTGGCAGCGGCGAAGTAGAGCTGGCTGTAGGCCGCGAAGGCGGAGAAATCACCCATCACGCGCCAGGCACCGGCGATCAAGCTTTCGAGATGATCCGCTTCACGGTCCAGGAGGCGACCATAGCGAGTCAGGTCGCCGGCCGTTCCGAGCAAGACATCGGCCAGGCGCTCGACGCCGAGCAACGACCAGGCGATACCGGTCGCGAACAGCGGGTCGAAGAAGGCGAAGCTGTGGGGCAGCAAGGCCCAGCCTTCGCCCACAGCGCCGGCGAGGCGATGGCGCAGACCGCGGACCACGGCGAGCGGCGACACCGGGGAGGCGCCGGCGAATTGCCTCTCCAGACTGGGATAACGCGCCGACAGGCGGCGCCAAAGATCGCCCGGCGGCTCTTCGTCGCTGAGCACTCCCGATCGCAGCACCCAACCGACGCTGGTGCGACCATCGTCGAAGCGTAGCTGGTACATCCAGCCCTCATCCAGCAGATGGTGCACTGCCGACCAACAGTCCGGGTAGGGCCCGTCATCGCAGCAGGACGCCACCGACTCGAAGGGCCGCAGGCTGTCGAGATGGCCGAAGAGAAGGTCCTTGGCCGGTCCCGAAGAAGGCTGCGACGAAGGCTCCACCACGCCCCGGGACGCCAGAAAGCCGCGCGGTCCCGAAGCATCGACCAGAAAGTCCGCCGCCAGCTCGCAGGCGCCCTGGGGACCGCGCCCGCGCAAGCGCAGACCCTCACCCATCGACTCGATATCGGTGAGCTCGGTGTGATCGCGATAGTCGACGCCGGCGGCCACCGCCTGCCGCACCAGAAAGTGATCGAGCTCGCGGCGCGACCATTGGGTGTCGGCCAGATCGTCCTCGGGGCTCGCCGCCACCAGCAGCCGGCGGGCGTTGTCCGACCCGGCCTCGAACGGCTCGGCGGCCCGGTGTCCATAAAAGGTGAAGCCGCGCTTCAACCCCACCGGCAACTCGGGATGGGCCCGCTTCCAGCGTCCCCAGGTGGCGAGGTTCCGGAGATCCGGCAGGTCGAAGCGCCGGGCGAGGCGCTCGAGGGTGAGGTTGGCGAGCGGGGTGGAGGATTCGCCGAGGGCGAAGCGGGGATGCTGCCCGCGCTCGACCAACAGCACGTCGCGACCTCGGGACGCCAGGATACGGGCCAATAGCGAGCCGGCGAATCCGCTGCCGACGATGACGATTCCGCGCTTTTCGAGGGCCATCGCCGGGCGCTCAGTTCTCGCCGCCGAGGCCGTCCACTCCGCTACCACAGCCGGCGCGACAGGCGACAGCGGCTTCGCCCTCGCCGCTGCCGTTGAGGCGCTCGAGGCGCGCCAAGCGCTCGCCTCCACAGTGGTCGCAGGGCACGAGGGCCTCGAGATCCCAGGTGTCGACGGTCACCACCGGTGTCGGTCCAGCTTTGGCCGCCGCGACCGCCAAGGCACCATCGAAGGCGGCCTCGAGCTCGGCCAGGGTCGGGGGCCGAAACTCGCCACGCTCGGCGAGCAGGTCGAGACTGCCATTGCCGCCGCGCACCGGAATCAGGCAAAGGGTGTCGACCCCGCGCGCAATGCCATAGCGCACCGTCTCGACCGCCGAAGAAACGATCTCCGCCGGCGGCACGAAAGGTGCTCCCACCAGGATGAAGGCCCGCAGGGTGCAGCCGGCGGCCCGCAGGCGGGCGGCGGCGCGATCGAAATCGTCCAGCTTCATGCCCTTGTTGAGGCGCGGAAAGGCTCGGGGATGGGTGGTCTCGAGACCCATTGCGACCTCCAACCGGGCGCCGCCCTCGGCGAGGGCGGCGGCGAAGGCCAAACAGCGCTCGCCGGTCAGCCGCGGATGGCACTCGACGACCACCCGATCGAAGGCGGCCACCGCCTCGAGGATGGCGGCGTCGTCGGCCGCCGGCACCGCTCGCTCATCGAAGAAGTTGCTGGCGTTGTAGAGCTTGACCGTCGAGCAACCGGCGCCGCCCGCGGCCACCGCCGAGCGGATCTGGGCCGGGATGGCGCCGGGCGGCGTCGCCTCGTCGAGGGTTTCGCGCCAGAGATCACAGAAGACACAGGTAAAAGGACACTCGGCGCCGGCGAGGACGATGGTCAAAGCCCGGGCCTCGCCCCCACCGGGCAAGCGCTCCGTCTCGCGCAGACTGCGGATCGGCTGCCACGGATCGAGCCCCTTCTTGGGCGATCGGCGGCGCCGAATGGCGGCCGGAGCGAAGGACGGGGACCTGGCGCCGGTCACCGCTCGGCGACGCCGAAGCTCTCGAGAAGGTGGGCCCGGTAGCGCGCCGGCGCGACGTCGAAAATCGCCGCGAAAGCGCTCGCATCGGCGGCCCCGTGCTGGAAGCGCCGCTTCGGGAACACCGGTAGCTCGAAGCCGAGGACCTGGCGCACTCCGCGGGCCGCCACCTCGCCCTTCAAGGCGTAGAGCTTGTCGTGGGATCCGCCGGTGAGCTCGGCAAAGGGAATCGCTTCGGCGACGGCGATCACCGATGGCCGGGTGAAGGGGCTGAAGGCCTGGAACCCGAAGTGGCGAGCCGGCGCGAAGGTGCGCACGCAGGAGCGCGAGAAGCCGCCGGTGTAGGTCAACGAGTGTTTGATCGCGTCGACACCCCAGCCTTCCTGGTAGAGCATCGAGTTGTTGACCACGCTGCGGATGGTGAGCTCCTCGTTGTCCTCGATGGGATAGTCCTTGAGGTTCTCGTCACCGCCGTCGCCATCCACCAGGAAACGCCAGTCGGAATAACGCCGACGCAATCCGCGGGCGAGATTGATGCCCAT
>JBCCHV010000116.1 GCA_039028635.1 Acidobacteriota bacterium | reverse complement strand
GGCCTCCTCTCCCGTCGCGGCGGCTGAGCCGCCGCCGGGCCGGGGGCGCCCAGCCCTCTCGGGCCCGGAAGCAGGTTGCCAATGAGTTTTTCAGCAACCTGCTAGCGCAAGATTTCGTTGGCACGTTTTCCTCCGACTTCTCGTGGACGGAGGCACGGAACGAAAGTCGAACCGATCAACCCACAACGTTCCGCAACCCGACGGGCCCCGAGACGGCCTCGTCCCGCTGGAGAAAGTGCCATGAACACACGCTCGATCTTGATACTGGGTCTTTTCCTGACCCTCGCCACCGCCGGCTCTGCCCACGGCAACACCATCACCGTCAACTGGCCCCAGGACGACAACACGCCGAACGACGGCCGCTGCACACTGCGCGAGGCGGTGCAGGCGGCGCAGGACGACAACATGAACCAATCGAACCAGGATTGCGCCTGGGGCGAGGACACCGACACCATCGTCTTCGCTGGCTCCGAGATCCCGGCCGGTACCAGCATCATCCTGAACACCCAGATTCAGCTCAGCTCGAACCTGATCATCCGCGGTCCCGCCACCATCGAGGGCACGGGCTCCGAGCGGCTGTTCCGCATCGGCGGCAGCTTCGACATCACCTTCCGCGACCTCACCCTGACCAAGGGCAACGAGACCGGTGCCGGGGGCGCACTGCTGATCAACAGCCCGGGCGCCAAGGTCACGATCGAGAAGGTCAAATTTCGCGACAATGTCGCGGAGAACAACGGCGGTGCCATCTCGAGCTCGAACGCCAAGATCACCATCCGAGACTCGGAGTTCACTCTCAATCAGACCACCAACGTCGGCGGTGCCCTACGCGGCAGCAACATCACCATCGAAGATACGCTGTTCAATGACAATACCGCCGAGCTCGGCGGCGGTGCCATCTACTGCGCCAGTGGCAGCCAAACTCAGCCGATCGTCATCCGGCGCAGCGCCTTCGAAAGCAACACCGCTTGGGGCGAGGAGGAAGCCGGCACCCAAACCACCGGCGGAGGCGCCATCATGAGCAACTGTCACCTCCAGATCGAAGACAGCGAGTTCGTCGCCAACATGGCCTTCGGAGTCGTGGGAGGAGGAGCGATCATGCACGGACACGCAGGCGTTGCTCACATTACCCGCAGTGTTTTCCGGCTCAACAGCACCGGTTTCGGGAGCCTCAACCAAGGTGCGGGCGGTGCCATCTTCGCCTTTGGACAGCTCTTCCTCGATCGAAGCGTATTGACCGACAACGTTGCTCGCAGCGGTCGCGGAGGTGGCGCGCTCTACTTCGAAAACTCCCTCGGCAGTCAGGTATCGAATTCCGTCCTGATGGGAAACATCGCCCAGATGGACGAGAATCACTTCCTGCAACAGCCACCTCAGCAGCCTTCTCCAGGCGGAGCGATCACCGTCAAGCAGGACAGCGAGATCGAGATCATCCACTCCACCATCGCATGGAACTATGGTGAGAGTGACATCGACTACCACACGTCGACGGCCAACGGCTTCGTCGCTTTCCAGAACTCTCTGATCGTGGGCGCTTTCACCAAAGAAACCTGCGGCGGCGACGGCATCTTCTACGGGGGTGAAACGGTTCAAAGCGGCGGAAACCTGCAATCTCAGGAACCGGCCACTCCAACCTGTCCGGAGGTTCCGACGGCGGAGCTCAAGCTGTCCGTCGACAATGGCGACTTCGGCGTGTCGACGCCTTCCGGCCTGCTGAAGTTCGATTATCCGGCGCCAGACTACTTCGGACCCGCCATCGGTGCCGGCGTCGCCACCTTCTGCTCCAATCCTCCGATCAGCACCCGCGACCTCCTGAACACCGGTCGCAACCTTCCCTGTGACATCGGAGCGGTGGAAGTTCCGACCCAGTAGACGACCAGCGCGGGTCTCGAGGGGGGCTGGTCCTCGGATGCCCCCCTCGCCTCTACCCCGACTACCCAGGAAAACTCCTGTACCGACCTCCAGGTTCAGCTCTGATCGTCGGGAACGGCCGCCAGAACCCGTTCCAGGGTCACCGTCGGCGAGCCACCGAAGCTCTGCAAGTAGGCGATCACCGCGGTCACTTCTTCCGGCGACAGGGACATCGGGGGCTGGGTCGCGATCGGCATGCCGGGACTGAAACCCGGCGTGATGAAGGCGTCGGGCTGATAGAGGGACTGCACCAGGTACTCGACATCGTCGAGGCCCTCGACCCGGGTGCCGGCATTGGCGGCCATCGTGGTGACATCCGGGTAGCGCGCCGAGCCGTTGTGACAGGTGAGACAGATTCCTTTGCCTGCGAAGATCTCCTTGCCCCGAGCGACGAGCTCGCTGGCGCCGTCATCGGCCCCCGAGGCGGCGGGCCGACTGGCGGCCGGCGGGCCTGCCTCGCCGCAGGCGCTGAGCATCAGCAGCACCGCCAGCACAGTCCCGACCAGGCCGAGCGGCGCCTTCACCGCCAGCGTCCTACTGCACCGGTAGCTGGTAGAGCATCAGGTAGACCAGCACTCCGGTGATCGAGACGTAGAGCCAGATCGGAAAGGTCCAGCGAGCAATCCGGCGATGCTCATCGAAGCGCTGCCGCAACGCTCGCACCAGGGTGATGAGGGCCAAGAAGGGCACCGAGGCGGCGAGCACCGTATGGCTGATCAGAATCGCGAAGTAGAGGGTTCGAACGGCACCCGTCCCCTGGAAGCGGGTCGCTCCCACCTGGTAGTGGTAGGTCAGGTAAGAGATCAAGAACACCACCGAGAGACCGACCGCCGCCAGCATGCATCGACGATGGGCCTCCCGCTTGCCGCGGCCGATCAGAATCCGACCGGCGATCAGCAAGCCGCTGACCACGGTGTTGATACTGGCGTTGAGAGCTGGCAGCACGGTCAGGTCGAACATTCGCCTTCCTCGCGTCGACGCCGTAGGGCCTCGAAGAGCTCCCGCACCGGCTCGATGGCGGCCTCCGGAAAGTTGGCCTCGTTCTCCCAAAACTCGCTCAAGCCACCACTTCCCCAGGTCTCGTAGGTGGTCGCCTTGAGCATCAACTGCAGCTTGTCGCAAGCCTTGACCAGCCGCGCCTCGGCGCTGCTGCCCGCCTCGTACTCACGGTAGAGCTCGCGGCTGCGCTCCGGCAACGGAGCCAGGACGTCATCGATCACCGCCCGCTCGGCGCTCTTTTTCGCGCCCGGCGGAAAGTACTGCCCGGCGGTGCGCGGCAAGTCGCCGAGGCGGACCTCGGCGAGATCGTGAACCAGGGCGATCTCGACAGCTCGCGCCACATCGAGATCCGGAACCCGGGGACCAAGTGCCCAGACCAGAAACAGGACATGCCACGAGTGCTCGGTGACGCTTTCCGGCGAGGTAACCCCACGCAGCGTCCAACCGCTGCGCGGAACCCGGTCTAAATGCTGTAGCTCCAGAACGACATCGAGAAGAGATTCATTGCGCTTCATCGCGGTCAGCCTACAACACCGTGGACGGGTCCTGGACCCCCTTTCGGCAGGTCGACGTCAGGGCTTCAGCACCTCATCGAGGAGAGTACGAACGCGGGTCAAATGGTGCGGCAGAACGCCATGGCCGAATCCCGGTTCGAGGTGCATCTCGACGTCGGCCCCACGAGCCGTCAGGACCCTCGCCGACTCCTCCACCCGCGCCACCGGAATGTGCGGATCGGCATCGCCGCAGGCCAGCAGGATCGGCGTCCCGGCCAGCGAACCAGAATTAGGCCAAAGCGTCCCCGGGGGGCCGATCAGACCCCCCGCCAAGGCGATCACCGCAGCGAAGCTCCGCGGCTGCCGGACCGCCTGCTCGAGCGCCAGGCAGGCCCCCTGAGAGAATCCCAGGATAGCCCGTCGCTGGGCCGGAATCCCTTCTTGGTCGAGGCTCGCCGCAAGCCCCGAAACCACCTCGAGGGCGGACGACAGGGCAGGTTCGTTGTCTTCCAGGGGAGCCATGAAACGCTGCGGATACCAGCTACCGTGACGGGCCTGCGGAGCGCACCACAGGAGATCTTCCCGCTCGAGATGACGAGCCAGCATCAGAATGCTCTCCGCCGAAGCCCCTCGGCCGTGGAGCAGCACGACGGCGCCTCGGCGAGGGTTCCCCCAACGCGCCACCGGACCACCCTGGTGCCAGGAGCTCACGAGTCCTCCGAGGCGCCACCCTCGGCGAAGTCCACTTCCGGCAGCATCTCCTCGATGCGCCGGCGCTCGCTCTCCAGCCAGGGCGGTAGTTTGAGAGCTCGGCCGAGATCGGCGCGTGCCTCGTCGCGGTGGAAGCCCGG
>JBCCHV010000115.1 GCA_039028635.1 Acidobacteriota bacterium | reverse complement strand
AGCGCGTCAGCGCGAGGCGGCGGCGAGAGCCGCCGAGGATGGGGGTGAGGTCGCACGACATGTGCGTGCGACCGAGGGGGGCGCCATTTAGCCCCCCTGTAAAGACGGAGTGCGGCGCTCCGCGCCGCTCTCAAGCGCCGGCGATGACGCGCAGGACCTGACCGCAGAGCCAGGCGGCGTAGGTGCCGAGGGTGTAGCCGAAGACCGCCAGCAGAACGCCCACCGTCGCCAGCGACGGGTGGAAGGCGGAGGCCACCACCGGGGCCGAGGCGGCGCCACCGACGTTGGCCTGGCTGCCCACCGCCATCAGGAAGATCGGCGCTTTGATGATCTTGGCGACGACGATCATCAGGGTGGCGTGAATCACCATCCAGAGGGCGCCGACGGCGAATAACTGGGGGTAGGCGAAGATCGCCTTGAGGTCCATGTGCATGCCGATGGAGGCGATCAAGAAGTAGAGGAAGACGGTGCCGATGCGCGAGGCGCCGGCGCCTTCGAGGGCGCGGAAGCGGGTGCCCGAGAGGATCAGGCCGATGGTGGTGGCGACGACCACGATCCAGAAGAAAGTACTGGTCAGGCTGAAGCGCTCGAGGGCCGGGGCGTTCTCCGCTAGCCACGGGGCGATGCGATCGGCGCAGAAATGAGCGAAGCCGGTGACGCCGACGCCGATGGCGACGATCTGAATCGTCTCCGTGACGGTCGGGATCTTGGCGATGCCGGCCTGGTAGTCGGAGATGCGGCGCTTGAGATCCTCGATGGCGGAGGAGTCGGCGCCGGTGCGCTGGTCGATCTGCTTCTCGCGGCCGGCGGCGATCAGCAGGCAGGCCATCCAGACGTTGGCGACGATCACGTCGACCGCCACCCACACCGAGAAGATGCGGTCGCCGACCCCGAAGACTTCTTTCATGGCGGCCTGGTTGGCGCCGCCTCCGATCCAGCTCCCGGCGACGGTGGTCATGCCGCGCCAGACCGCGTCGGGGCCGTCAACGCCGATCAAATCGGGCGAGATCCAGGCGAAGATCAGCAGGGCCAGAGGGCCGCCGACGACGATGCCGAAGGTTCCGGTGAGGAACATGATCAGGGCCTTGGGGCCGAGGCGCAAGATGCCCGGTATGTCGGTGCTCAGGGTCAGCAGCACCAGCGACGCCGGCAGCAGATAGCGCGACGACACGTAGTAGAGATTCGACTCCTCGGCGGAGATCACCCCCAGGGTGCTGAACACCGAGGGAATGAAGTAGCAGGCCAGGACCGAGGGAAAGAACGTGTAGAACTTCTTCCAACCCGGCTTGCCGCTGTTGGAGGTGGTGAAGACGAAGGCCAGGATCAGGCTGAGAAGGCCCAGAACCACGGCATCGTTGGTGATCAACGGTGTCGAGTGCATCGCATCCTCCGAGTCAAAATCGAATCAGTCGCCCGACTTCATCATGGGTGAAGGCGAGATTCAAATCGCGCCCAGGGCAGGACCGTCGACCGGCCGTTGGTTGGCCGTGGAAGTGCCCGCCGTCAGCGCCGGTCGATGTCTCGCCGGGAGGGGTTCCGAGTCCTCGACAACCTGCTACCATCAGCCCCGCCATGGATCGCAAAGAGACCTCCCACGCCCCCCAGCGCCTCGCCATCATTCCCGGTGACGGCATCGGAAAAGACGTCACCGCCGAGGCGGTCAAAGTGCTCACCGCGGTGCGCGAGCGTTGGAGCCTGCCGCTCGAGATGGTCGAGCTGCCGTGGAACGCGGATCGCTATCTCGAGACCGGCGAATCGCTGCCGGACGGAGCGCTGGAAGATTTCCGCGACAACTACTCGGCGATCTTCATCGGCGCCTACGGCGATCCTCGGGTGCCGGACATGAAGCACGCCGCCGACATCCTGCTCGGCATCCGCTTCGGCCTCGACCTGTTCATCAATCTGCGCCCGATCCAGCTCTTCGACGACAGCCTCTGTCCCCTCAAGGGCCGCTCCGGCTCCGACATCGACATGGTGGTCTTCCGCGAGAACACCGAAGGTGCCTACGTCAACGTCGGCGGCAACTTCAAGCGCGGCACCGCCGAGGAGGTGGCGGTGCAGGAAGAGATCCACACCCGCAAGGGCGTCGAGCGCATCATCCGGGCGGCCTTCGACTATGCCGTCGAGCACGGCCGCCGGGAAGTCTGCATGTCGGACAAGTCGAACGTGATGCGCTATGGCCACGATCTCTGGCAGCGGGTCTTCGCCGAGGTGGCCGAGGAGTATCCGTCGATCGAGACCCGCCACCTCTATGTCGACGCGCTCTGCATGTTGATGGTGCGCAAGCCCGAGACCTTCGACGTCATCGTCACCAACAACATGTTCGGCGACATCATCACCGACCTCGGGGCGGCCCTCCAGGGCGGCCTGGGAATGGCCGCCTCGGCCAACCTCCATCCGGGGCGGACGTCGATGTTCGAGCCGGTCCACGGCTCGGCACCGAAGTACGCCGGCAAGGACGTCGCCAACCCCTTCGGCGCCATCCTGTCGGCGGCGTTGATGCTCGACACCCTCGGCCACGGGGCGGCCCGGCGGGCCATCGAAGAGGCGGTTCGGCACCTGCTGGACAGCGGTCAGACCACCCAAGATCTGGGGGGAACCCTCGGCACCCGCGCCGCCGGCGACGCCGTCGCGGAACGACTGCTCGCCAGCGCTCCGGCAGCGGTCTGACGGCGCCGGCTGGGCGCCCGCTCGCCGCCCTCTGAACCGCGACCGCGAGCTCGTCAGACCCTTCGGCGCGGCGTGCGCCGAGTCCCAATTCCGTGTATCGTTTACACCTTGGCAGGTAGAAGTCCCGCACGCTTGCTTCGCCGCGGCAAGTCTTTTTTTGACCTTCTGCAGCGAAGGAGCATGTTTTGACTCTGCGAAAAGCCACCCAGTCCCTCTTCATTTCGCTGGCAGCGCTGCTGCTGCTGACCCTTCCCCTCGGCGCCAGTCCCGGCGACCAGCCGCCGAAGGAGTGCACCCACCAGGAAACCACCCTCGAGAGCGCTTCCGGCGAGCGTGTGCTCGGCCTACGCGTGGTGCTCGACGAGGCCACCGGAAAGCTGCGGCCGCCGACCGCCGACGAGGCCAAGATGTTCGACGTCGAGCGCCAGGCCGAGCGCAAGAACCTGGTCAGCTTGCCGGGCCTCGCCGGGGGCGTGTTCTTGCTCCTCGGAGACGGCTTTCACAAGCAGGCGGTGGCGACCATCGATGCCTCCGGTGAGGTCGCCGTGACCCACGACGTGGTCGTGGTGGCGCCGCCGGGCGCCGAGACCGGGGAGTCGCCGGAGAACCAAGAGAAGGCAGAATCGGTGCACCAGGAGGTGGCGCCGTGAAGTGGTCGCGAGGGACCTTCTCGCTGGTTGCGCTGCTGGCTCTGTGCGCGACCTTGATCTTGCCGGCCGCGGTGTCGGCACAAGCCCAGTTCGTGCTGGTGAACCTCGACGCCGGGACCGGCCTCGGCCTCGACGACCCCACCGCGGTGGCGCCGGTCGGTGGCAATCCGGGGACGACCCTCGGTCAGCAGCGCCTCAACGTCTTTCAGCGCGCCTTCGATATCTGGGGCCTGCAGCTCAACAGCGTGGTGCCGATTCGGGTACAGGCCACCTTCACGCCCCTCAACTGCGGTCCGACCTTCGCCGTCCTCGGTTCGGCGGGAGCCTTGACCGTCAACCGTGACTTCGCCGGGGCTCCCTTCGCCTCCACCTGGTTCCACGCCGCCCTCGCCAACAGCATCGCCGGAGTCGATCTCGACGCCGGCGCCAGCGACGAGATCCGGGCGCGCTTCAACCGCAGCATCGACTTCAACAACAACTGCCTGAACAACACCAACTGGTACTACGGCCTGGATGGCAACCCGCCGGGGTCGGATATCGACTTTCTGACCGTGGTGCTGCACGAGCTCGGCCACGGTTTGGGCTTCCAGTCCTTTGTCGATGAGGCCACGGGAACATTGCTCGCCGGTTTCGACGACATCTGGAACTGGTTCCTCGGCGACGCCACCCTCCTCAAGCTGTGGGTCAACATGACCAACGCCGAGCGCGTCTTCTCGGCCATCAATACGGGCAACCTGGTGTGGACCGGCCCCAACGTCACCGCCCAGACCGGCAGCCTCACCGGTGGCGTCGGACCCTTCGGCTTCGTCCTGATGTACGCCCCCAATCCGCTCGAGCCCGGGTCGTCCGTCTCTCATTTCGACACCTCCCTGACTCCCAACGAGCTGATGGAGCCGTCGTTCACCAATCTGACCACCGATATCGGCCTGGCCTTCGAGCTTTTCCAGGACATCTCCTGGAGCATGACGCCGGCCGGCTACTCGCTGTACTCGCCGGTGCCGGGGAGCGCCGGCAACACCAACCTGTTCACTTCGGCCGGAGGAACGGCGGGGCAGGACACCTTCCTGATCTTCGGTCTTGCCGGTGGCGTGACGCCGATCCCGGGGTGCCCGGGGGTGAACTCGGCGATCGCCGCACCGCAGCTCCTCACCTTCGGTCCTTCCGACCCCCAGGGGATCTTCAACTTCAGCCTGCCCATCGGCGCCGGTGCGGCGGGGTTGACGGTGCTCTTCGAGGCCGTCGAGCTGTCGAGCTGCCAGGTGTCGAACCTGGTGACCCAGACCTTCTGAGGTTGGCGTGAAAGAGCCACCGTGCCGGACGGCACGGTGGCGGCTTCTTCGGCCGCCTGGTGGCGTTCAGGCGGCCAGCAGGCTGCTGAAAAAATCCGAGTTCGAAGGCTTCCGGCCCGCGTGGGACCCCGAGCCCAGCGGGCGAGGCGGCGCCGAAGGAGCCGAGGTCGGGGCCGCCCTGGATTGGGGTGAAGGCGCGCGACATGCGCGAAGCCGGGCCGCGTAGGCCTGAGGGGGGCGCCTTTTAGCCCAATCCAGGGCGGCCCCGACCTCGGCTCCTTCGGCGCCGCCTCGCCCGCTGGGCTCGGGGTCCCACGCGGGCCGGAAGCCTTCGAACTCGGATTT
>JBCCHV010000114.1 GCA_039028635.1 Acidobacteriota bacterium | reverse complement strand
GCCAGTTTGCTTCACCTGTACAGTACTAGCCATATAATTCTATGCAAGGGTTTGCCCGTATGTTTCTGATAATGCATCGGCCGGGCGCCCCTGAAATAAACAGCAGGCGCTGAAGAAGCCGCCTCGCGGGCTTCTTCAGCAGCCTGCTAGGCTCCGGGACATGATCAAGAAGATGCTGCTGGCGATGGCCCTGTGTTGCGCCGCGATTCCCGCTGGGGCCGACCGCGACCTCGGTGAGATCGACTTCCCGACCTCCGGTGGTGCCGAAGCCCAGGCCCACTTCGAACGCGGCGTGCTCTGGCTGCACAGCTTCGAGTACGACGACGCCCGGGCCGAGTTCCGTCGCGCCCTCGAAATCGAGCCGGGCTTCTTCATGGCGGTGTGGGGCGAGGCGATGACCTACAACTACCCGGTGTGGGCACAGCAGAATCCCGAGGAAGGACGCCAGGCTCTTTCACGCCTCGGCCAGTCGTCGCGGGCTCGCCTGGCCAAGGCCCCGACCACTCGCGAAGGGGCCTATCTGGCGGCCGTTGAAGCGCTCTTCGGTGAGGGCAGCAAGCAGGAGCGCGATCTGCTCTATGCGGACGCCATGGAGCGCTTGGCGGCAGCCCACCCGGAGGATCTCGAGGCGGCCAGTTTCTACGCCCTGGCGATTCTCGGTACCGCCGACGGCGACCGCGACTACTCGATCTACATGCGCGCCGGTGCCGTCGTCGAGGAGGTCTACGCGGCCAACCCTCGCCATCCAGGAGCCCTCCACTACCTGATCCACAGCTATGACGATCCGATCCACGCTCCCCTCGGTCTGCGGGCGGCGCGGCGCTATGCCGAGGTGGCGCCTTCGGCAGCTCATGCTCTCCACATGCCGTCCCACATCTTCTTCGCCCTCGGCGACTGGCAGGCCAGCGAGGCCTCGAACGTCGACTCCTTCGATGCCGCGGCGGCGCGCGATCGCCGCAACGACCATGCCCTCTTCTGGTGGCACTATTCCCTGCTGCAGCAGGGACGATTCCAGGAGGCGGCGGAGCGCCTGACCTTTCTGGTGGCGGCCTTGGCAGAAGCCAGCGATGCCCGGGGGCGGCGCCATCTCGCCTACATGCGCGCCGGCCACGGGATCGAAACCGGCGACTGGCCCTCCTTGCCTGGAGATCTCGATCCGGCGGACCTGCCGGCAGCGGCGCTGGCGACGGAGGCTTTCGCTCTGGGTTACCGCGCCTTGGAGGCCGGCGACCTGGCAGCCGCCGAGGGCGCCTTGGCGGAGCTGCGAGGAATGGCGGGCGAGCTCGCGGCCGGTGATGCCGAGGCCCTGATGGCGGGTCAGCTCGAGGCGCTGCTGTTGCATCGGCGGGGCAAATCGGACCGCGCCCTCGAGGTGCTGCGGGCGGTGGCCGACGCCGAGGACGCGCGCAGCTACGACATCGGACCGCCGGTGCCGGTGAAGCCGTCCCGTGAGCTCCTCGGCGAGCTGCTCCTTGACGCCGGTCAGGCGGATGCGGCGCGACGCGAGCTCGAGCTCGCCCTCGAGCGCCAGCCGAATCGCTCCTCGGTGCTGCGAGGGCTGCTCCGCGCCGCCTGCGCCGGCGGCGATGGCGCCGAGCGCGACGCCTGGTCTCGGCGTTTGGCGGCCAACTATGTGGCCGCCGACATGGCGGTCAAGAGTCGTTCGGGCTGCTCACCGGCGAGCTAGCGGCGGGCTGTTCCTGCCCTTGGCGTGCCGGTAGGGCGATGGCCGCTTCGAGGATCTCGTCGCGTTGCGAGAGCATGCCGTCGAGGGTCGGCTCGACCAGCACATCGGGCTGAACCCCGCGGTCGGCTTCGAACCGCTCCGGGTTCTGCAGGTCGAAGGTCTGCAGCAGGAGAGGCACCCGGACATCGATACCGCTGTGGGGCAAATTGAGAAAGAACAGGATGCCGGCCGTGAGACCGGAGACATTGCCGCCGGTCTTCTCACCGACCAGCCGCGCGAAGGCGCGGTCCTTGAGCAGCGAGAGCAGAATGGTGCTGCCGGAGCCGTTGAAGCGACTGGTGAGGACGAGAACCTCGCCGCGGAAGCGATCCGGGTGGGGTTTCAGGTTGCGTCGCTTCGCGCCCAGGACTCCGGGCTTGAGGCGGAACAGGCCGTTGTCCGCCGGCTCGAACCACTCGGCCCGGGGATCGAGCGCCTTTTGCTCCCAAGTCGATAGATAGGGCTTGAGGTCATCGCCGATCGCGGTGGTTTTGGTAAAGGCGGCGGCACCGAGCTCGAAGGGGCGATCGGCGAGGAGCCGGAGCAGGGCGATCATGGCGTCGTCGCTGCCACCGCCGTTGTTGCGCAGGTCGACGATCAGGCGCTCGACTCCGTCGCCATTCCACCGACGAAAAAGCGGCGCGAGCTTCTTCTCGGCATTCACCGGCTGGCGGTAATTGACGAAGGTGTCGACCGCGAGATAGGCCGTCTTGGTATCCAATCGGCGATGGCGAACGGCGTCTTTGAAGTCGAGGTAGCGCACCGCGTCCGGGCCATCGAGGGCAAGCCACTCGTCGAAGGGAATCTTCTTCACCTCGATCGTGCGCCGCTCGCCGCCGGCGGCCGGAAGGATCGTCATCGCGACCGCCGGGTCGTCGCCGAAGAGCAGCGAGTAGAACTGCTCGAAGGTGTTGCCGAGAAAGTCACCGTCCTGCTCGAGGGAGGCATCGCGCAGGTCGTCGGCCCAACCGTCGACGGGAACGAAAGGGCGCAGGGCCGCCAAAACCTCGGAGGTCGGCCGCCCGGCGAAGGCCACGACCTGGTCGCCACGGCTCAGGCCGCTGTCGGCGACGGCGCGCTCGATGAACAGGCCCTCATCGAAGACCCGGAAACGGAAGGGAAAGAAAGCAGCGCCCTGCTGCTTGTGCTCGGCGAGGACGGTCGGCAGCTCGGCCCGGGTGTGCTCACAGCGCAGCAGGGCGAGCAGGCGCGAGATCTCGCGATACCAGTCTTCGAGGCGAGGACCGGTGGCGGCGAGGGCCTCCAGGGACCGCCAGGCAGGCTGGCGATCCTCGCTGCTGGTGTATCGATCGTAGCCGGGATGGATACGTTCGAGAGCCTTGCGGAGGAGTACCAGCTCCGCCACCGCTTGCTCGGCGTCGAGGGCGTCGGTCGCTCTCTGAACCGGAGGAGGGTCGCCCGCCGAGGCGGCCGGGGTCATGACCAGCAGACTGAAGACGGCGACGAGCGCCGTCGAGGCGAGGCGGCGAGAAAAGCTGAGAAGCTCGGTGCGCATGGGGTCGAATCTCCCGACGCCGTCCGGCGGAGATCAGTCTCCGGTCCACGGCGCCGATGTCTGCACCTTAGGAGGCGCCGGCGAAGGATGCGTGCCGAATCCTGAAAAGGCCCGCCGATTCAAGCTTTGGTACGGCTTTCTGCGCTCTCGGAGCGGGCTTCCCCGGGGTGGCGCGACTGTCGGCGCCAGGCCGAGGGGGTGGTGCCCGTGTGGCGCTTGAAGGAGCGGTTGAAGGAGGTCTTCGAGTTGAACCCCGCGGCGAGAGCGACGTCGAGTAGCGAGGCATCGTCCTTGGGGTCCGCCAAGCGCGCCTGGACGGCGGCCACACGATAGCCGTTGACGAGGTCGTTGAAGTTGGAGTCGAGGCCCTGGTTGATGGCCCGCGACAGGGTGTGGGTGTTGGTCTGGAAGTGGCGGGCGAGGGACGCCAGGCTGAGGCTGGGATCGAGATAGAGCTTCTCTGCCTCGAGGCGCTCGATCCAGGGCGCCACCCGGTCTCGCCAATCGGGTTCTCGGGAAGGGGCTTCGGCGGGCGTCGCCGCCATCGGCATCGCCGGATACGAGACCTCGGCGTGGCGGTAACCCTCGATGCCGAAGTAGTAGATGGCGAGGGCGACGCCGAGGTGCATGGGGTAGATCTGGACGTAGGCGAGTGACTCCACGAGCAGGTTGTAGCCCTCGAAGATCAACACCAGACCGAGGCACAAGGCGAGGCCGAGGAGGAAGTTCCGCAGCCAGGGCAGGCGATAGTTCTCACGGTCCGAAACCTCTTGCGGCAGCCAGCGCTGGTAACGCCGGAAGCGTCGGATCGAGAGGCCGAGGGCGAGCCCCACGGAGAGCACCGACAGGACCGTCTCAGCAGGTAAGAAGAGGCCGGCGTGGTAAGCCTGATTGGCGGCGTAGCGTTGCTCGAGGGAGAGGAACAGGAAGTGGTAGGCGTAGTAGCCGAACTGCAGGACGGCGGGCAGGAAGAGCCAGCCCCAGCGACGCGGCAGCCGGCCGTGGATCAGGCGAAATGGGTAGAGGTAGATCAGCGGCCCGAAAGACCAGGGCACCTCGAAGGGGGCGAAGGTGAGCCACGGATAGGCGCGGTAGAAGCCGGCGAACCCGAGGATTTGGGGCATCTGGGAGAGGCCGACCAGCGCCAGCAGTGCCGCCAACAGGCGGTTGGCCTGCCGGTTGCGGCGCCGGAACAGGAGTAGCAGCGCCACCACCGCTCCCTGGACGACGCCGAGGGCGATCAAGCCGCTGCGCCAGCCAAAGTCGATCACCGCCTCGCCCCCATAGGCGAATTCTCCGCCGCCCCCGGGGACGAGTCAAACCTTCAGGTCCTGGAACGTGATCGAGAGGATTTGCGTCTGGGCAGCTCAGCCTTCTGAACACAGGGCCTCGCAGCAACGAGGGCTGAAGCAGGAGTGACGACACGAGCCCAAGATCGCGATGGAAGAACGCAGCCGTCTGCTAAGCAGGCGGCTTCCGAGCCCATCGGGCGAGGCGGCGCCTTTGGCGCCGAGGTCGGGGGTGAAGGCGCGCGACATGCGCGAAGCCGGGCCGCGTAGGCCTGAGGGGGGCGCCTTTAGCCACTGCTGTCCCACAAAGTTTTCAGAGAGCGTTGATCGGGAGTTGGAGCTGTGCTTCTGGCGGTTCTTTGGGCGGTGGTCTGAGGAGCTGTAGGAGGTTTCTTCGGTCGAAGAGGTTGAGCTGGAGGAGCCTGAGGATCTTCTGGAGAGAGCCTTCGACCTTGGC
>JBCCHV010000113.1 GCA_039028635.1 Acidobacteriota bacterium | reverse complement strand
GCGAGCTGATCGACGCCGTATTGCTCAGAATGCCCGGAGATGCACCGCCCGAAATATTGCAGGTGGCGGTGTAGGTGACGGTGCCGTTCTCGAGCAGGGTCACCGTATCGCTGATGTTGCCGGAGCCGGAGCCGGTGCAGCTCGAGCCTGAAGAGGCGGCACAGGTCCAGGTGCAGGTCAAGACTGACGGAAAGTTGTCCGTGACAGTGGCACCAAAGATGTCGTCCGGCCCGTTGTTGGTGCCGACGATCGTGTAGACCACCGAGCCGCCGATGGCGGAAACGCTGGCGCCGTCATCCTTGGTAATGGCGAGATCGGAAGACCCGATCCCGGCCCAGGCAACCGTCGAAACGAACAGGAAAAGGACCGAAAGGACGAGAAGGCGAGCTTGTCCGGTGCGCATCTGAGGCGACTCCCTATACCGCGGTTGGCGCGCAGTCGAGCCGTGCTCTGGCTTCCGACCACGCGATCTTTACTTCAAACTCCCCCCTCCGAGACTATTCTGTCGAAGGAATGGGGGCAAGTGACTATTCTCTATAGATCTCAAGCAATTACGGATCACAGTCCTTGCGGGCACACGGACTTGCGATGACCTTCCTGCGCCCGCTTCGCCATCGCTGCACCGGTTGCACTCTGCTCCTGGCTCTCGTCCTGGGCGCGGCGTCGTCGGTTGTCGCCGATGGCTGGAACGTCGCCGTCACAAAACCGGGGGTCTATCGACTGTCCTTCGAAGAGCTCGAAGCCACCGTCGACCAAATCCCTAGTTCTAAGGCGTCGACCGGCCTCAAAGCGTCTCATCGAGGAATATCGGTGCCTCTCTGGATCGTCGACGACGGCGATGGCACCTTCGGCACAGGAGACGAGATCCGCTGGGTGGCGGCGCGTTCTCTGCTCTGGCCGCGCCGCCTCCACGACGTGCTGCCGAAGGCGACCTTGCGGCTCGAGCGGGCCTCTGCCGCCCCGCCGGCTCCGACGCCACCGCTCTCACCGAGCGGCGAGGAGACTGCCACCGTCCTGTCACGCCAGCGGATCTTCGAAGAGGATCGGGTGCGGGCTCCCCTCGACAGCCCGGCCCTTGCCGAAGCGGTGGGATCGCCCTGGTTCTGGGCTCCCCTGAGCCACCAGCAGTCTTCGGCCTTCGGCCTCGATCTCGGCGATCTCGGGGACCGAGCGGACCAGGCGGATCTCGGGATCGCCATCGACCTCCTCGGTTGGACCCATCCGGACCTTCCCGAGGCGGTGCCCCACCACCGGGTCGAGGTCTGGCTCGACGGCCGCCGGGTCGGCGACGGAAGCTGGCGCGGCCGTCAGCGTCACCGCCTGCGCCTGCGCGTACTGGCGGACTCCCTCGCTGGAGCCGGCCGCCTCGAGCTGCGCATCCCAGCGCGCCGCATGCCGGACAGCGAAGACCCGCTGATCGACCTGGTCTATGTCGACCGCGTCGAGGTCACCTACCGGGTCGACCTCCTCAGCCGTCATGGCGACAATCACGCCCCCTGGATCGTGGAGCCCTCGGCACAGCCCACCTGGCTTGCCGACCCCGAAGCGCGAGCCGGCGAAAGGCTCTACGCCAACAGCGGCTGGTCGGCGCAGCCGGACCCCGACCGTGGCTGGTGGCTACCTGCCCGCCGAGAGGTGACGGAGGTCTGGCTCGCCAACGACGCCACCCTGCAGCGTCCTTCGGCGGTCACGACGGTCACGCCCGCCCCGGCGCTGCCGCCTGCTTTCGACTACCTGATGATCGCGCCGGCGGACCTGCTTCTCGCCACCGAGCGTTTGGCGACGGCGCACCGGCAGCGCGGCTTGCGGGTGGCGGTCGCCGAGCTCGGCGCCATCGCAGACCATTTCGGCTTCGGCGAGACCAGCGCCGCGGCTGTTCGCGCCTTTCTCGATCACGCGGTGCAGGCTTCTCCCGAGCTGCGTTTCGTGCTCCTGGTCGGCGACGCCGACTGGTTCTTGCCGCCCCACGGCGAGGCGGTCGGTCCATCGGAGCACAACCGGATCCCAACCCGCACCTACTTCTCGGCCTTCGGACCGGCGGCGACGGATCACTTCTTCGCCGCCACCGAGGATGACCCCAGCCGGCCGCGCTTCGCCCTCGGCCGACTGCCGGTCGCCGATGCCATCGAGCTCGACACGGCCATCGACAAGATCCTGCGCCACCTCGAAGGTCCGGCTCCCGAAGAGCCCCCTCGGGTGCTGCTGGTCAGCGACCAAAGCTCACCCTCCCTGGGTCGCATCGAGCGCTCCCAACAGCGGCTTTCGACAAACGGCTTGCAAGTCGACGAGGTGGCAGCGCAAGGCGAGGCACTCGACGAAGGTCTGATCGCCGCCCTCGACCAACGCCCAGCCGCCGTCCTGTTCAGCGGCCACGGCAGCCGCCATAGCTGGCAGCTCGGTGGCTCCCACGAGATGCGACCGGACTCCCTCTTTGATCGCGCCGATCTGGCGCGCCTGAGCCCGACGACCCGGCCGCCGATGGTGGTCAGCGTGTCCTGCACCACGGCACCCTTCGATCACCCCAGCGCCAGCTCCCTGGGCGAGGAGATGGTTCTCGCCGCCGACCGCGGCGCCCTCGCCTTCGTCGGCGCATCGTCCCGCCTCTACACCCGGCCACGTTTCGGCGAAGCCATCATCGAGGGCCTGCTCGCGGGTCTGAGCATCGGCGAAGCGATGGTGGCCGCCAAGGGCGAGCTCGACCATCCGGAGGTTTCGCGCCTCTACAACCTGCTGGGAGATCCGGCTCTGACCCTCGATCCAACGCCCCTCGAACCGGTCCCTTAGAGCGACTTTGACTGGCTTCTTTCAGCGCATCGCGAGCTGCTGTTCGAGCCGCACACCCCTTGTGAGCCCATGAACAGCTTGTTACCCTGCCGCGGGGAGTCTTGGCCGGCTCAATCCGCGGCGAGTTGCGAATTCCGCGTTCCACACGGCCTGTTTCAGGAGCCTAGCGATGTTTAGACAGCTCGGTTATTGGATTGCCCTGACCCTCGCCCTGGGTCTCCTCGCCGGCATCACCGGCACCCTCAGCGGTCAAACCGCAGATCAAACGGCCACCGCGACGGCGGTCGACGGCGTCGACATGGATGCCCTGCTGGCGATGAGCCAGGAGCAGCGATTCGACGCCATCCGAACCTTGGAGCGCGACACGCGCATCGCGGTGCTGCGCCAGCTCCCTCGCGACGAACGCAAGGCCTTTCGCGCCTTCCGCCAACCGACCGAGCAACTGGCCGATCTCCCGCCGGCGAACGATCGCCCGAGCGAGAATCCTCCGGTGAGCTCGCCCGGTCCCGCCCCGCCAGTTGCCGGAACCTCCATCCAGTACGACACCGGCACCTCGACCGGCTTCCTGACGGCGATCACAAGCGGCCGGTTCGTCGGCAATCGCTTCGACGTTGGCCTGAACGGCGCGGGCACGGCGACGGTCCCGGTGGAGCAAACCGGCACCATCACCATGGTCACCTTCGAGATGCGGCGGACCTACCAATCCACGGTGACCTGGAGCCTCTACAGCGACATCATGGGCACCTCGGCGGTTCAGGTCCAATCGGTGATCATCCCGGTCGCGGTCGGCCTCAACACCCACACCGTCGACCCCATGGTGACCCCCAACGTCTACCAGAACGGTTCCTTCCTCGCCGGAATTTGGCAATTCAACACCGCGTTCACCAGAATCGCCTCCGACAACGTCGATGCCGGACTCGGCTTTCACGCCGTCACCATCAACGAGCCCCAGACCGCGGCTCCGAACACCGGCATGGGCCTGACGTCGCTCGGCCCCCGGAACGCCGTCTTCCGGGTGACCGGAAACATCGTCACCCCTATCGAGCTGATGAACTTCGACATCGAATGAGCTCGCGGTATCGACCGACCCGCGGCGCGCTTCGGCGCGCCGTTTTGCTTTCGGCCCTGCTCCTCCTTTGTGCTCTCTCCTGCACGCCTCCGGCGGCGCGCTGGAGCGTATTGCTGGTGACCTTCGACACCACCCGCGCCGACCACCTGGGTGCCTACGGCCACCAAGCGGCGCGCACCCCGGTGCTCGATCGTCTGGCGGCCGAAGGGGTGCTCTTCGAGCAGGCGTTGGCGCCGGTGCCGATCACCCTGCCGTCCCACTCCAGCTTGATGACCGGCAAGGTGCCGCCAGCCCACGGGGTGCGCGACAACGGCCTGTTCGTGCTCGGTGAGGAGCAGGTCACGCTGGCGGAGCGGCTGCGGGGCGCCGGCTACCGCACCGCCGCCGCCATTGGCGCCTATCCGCTGCTGGCTCGCTTCGGAATCGCTCAGGGCTTCGAGCTCTTCGACGACCATCTCGGCACTCCCTACGAGGACCTCTACGGCCAGCGGGTACTGCCCAAAGAGCGGCTGTTCTTCGACGAGCGCCCGGCAGCGCGGGTCAACGCCGCCGCGCTGCCCTGGCTCGAAGACCACGCCGACGAGCCTTTCTTCCTCTGGCTCCACTACTTCGACCCCCACCATCCCCACGAACCGCCGGCGCCCTACGACCAGCTCTTCGCCCACGACCTCTATGACGGCGAGATCGCCTACGCGGACGAGAGCCTGGGCAAGGTGATCGAACACCTCGAGCGCCTCGGAGTGGCGGATCGCACGGTGGTCGTGATGACCTCCGATCACGGCGAGGGCCGCGGCGAGCACGAGGAGACGACCCACTCGTTGCTGACCTATCAGTCGACCCTCCACGTACCGTTGATCGTGCGCTGGCCCGAGGGACCCCGCGGTCGGCGGATCGGCAACCGGGTATCGACCATCGACGTCCTGCCGACGGTGCTCGACCTCCTCGACCTCGAGGTGCCCGAAGACATCCAAGGACAAAGCCTCCTGCCGCTGCTGGACGACGAGAAGGAAGGCCATGACCGACGGCGCGAGCTCTACGCCGAGACCCTTTCGCCGCGCCTCAGCCGAGGCTGGGGGGAGCTGCGCAGTCTGGTGGTGGACGGCAAGAAGTACATCCACGGCCCGCGGCCAGAGCTCTTCGACCTCGACGGCGATCCGCGGGAGCTCGACGACCTGATCGACCGCCAGCCGGAGCTGGCGGCGGCGCTGCGCGGTCGCCTGGAGCGCTACCTCGAGCGCCACGCGGCCCGCGACCTCGACAGCTCGGTGGCGGTGGACGAGGAGACGGTCCGGCGCCTGCAGGCCCTCGGCTACCTGCAGAGTGCCGGCAGCCGCGTCGGCGCCGTCGACGAGCGG
>JBCCHV010000112.1 GCA_039028635.1 Acidobacteriota bacterium | reverse complement strand
GGCCTCAAACGCTCGTCCAGATCGCTCGCCAGCGCCACGCCGACCACCGCGTTGAGCTCGTCGACGGTGCCGTAGGCGGTGGTTCGCAGGGAGTCCTTGGGAACCCGACGGCCGCTGCCCAGGCTGGTGTCCCCGGCATCGCCCTTCTTGGTGGTGACCTTGGTGATCCTCGGCATGATCTCGCAGTCCTCGCTCTCGGTTGGTGCCTGGTCCAGCGGCAGACCTCCGGCATCCGGAGTCTAGCCCGGATTGGTCACCAGCCGTCGTCTACCCGGGCAGGAAACGGCGCACGGCGTCGGACCAGGGAATGTCGTCCTGGGCGTTGGCGGCGAACTGCCGAACGATCAGAATCGACCGGGGTGCCGCCTGAAGCTCATCCACCGATCGACCATGGCGCAGGTAGGTGGTGTGAAAGAAGAGATCGTCGAGCCAGACGAAGGCGCGCCCCGGCACCAGCTCGCGCTGTAGCTCGGGGACCGGCAGCGAGGCTTCGCGCATCTGGGGCTGGACGGCGTCGATCTCGTGATCGCTCATCTCGCGGAAGGCGAAGTTCTGCCCCTGAAACAAGGCGCGATGCGGCGCTGCCACCCGGCCGTCGTCGTCCAGCAATCCGGCTCGCGGAACGAAGTGGACGTTGAGCACTTCGTGACTGTTCTGCAGACCGAGATCCCAAACCATGCGATAGCAGCTCGGGATGTCCGCTTCGCGGCGCACTTCGTCGACCGAGGCATGGGAGTCGCGGTGAAAGAAGCGCGGAAAAGTCCGCACCTTGCGCAGCGAAGGGACCACCGACAGCAGGTGCTTCTCATCCGGGCGGCGCAGAGCCGCGGCGAAGTCATCGACCAAGGCCAGGAAGGTGCGCAAACGCGGAAAGCTCTCGAGGTCGACCGCTTCCGCGCCCTCCCCCTCGGCCGTTCCCCAATTGAAGATCGCCGCGGATCCGCCGCCGGCGGACCCGAGATCGCCGACCAAGAACTGTGAATAGGCGTCGACCCCCGGTGCCAGGTAGCGATTCTGAACCTGTTCTATCTCTACCTGCAGCTCGCCGGCGCCGGCAGGGTCGAAGACCTCCGCCTGCAGCAGGCGCCCTGCCTCGAGACCATGCACCCGCCGGGCCAACTCCGTCGGCGCCAAGGAGCCGCCGGTGAGGTCTATTTGATCGATGTCGAAATTGAAGCGATTCGTGGACACGCTGCCCTCCGGCCGGGACTCTAGCAGGTTGCTCCCTGAGCTGCGCAGCAGCCTGCTGGGCATTCGAAAGCGCTCCGGCCACCCTGACCGTCGCGCCCGCGGGCGGCCCGTCGTCTGCTTTTGTTAGGATCCGGTGGTCGAAGGTAGCCCGCTTCAAAACACCCCCTCCCGAGACTTCATGACTTCGAGAATTCGGCTCTTTCTCGTGCTCGTTTTGGTGCTTCTGGGCTGGCCCCCGTGGCTGGCCGCCGATGACCGGCCGGACATTCTGCTGATCACGGTCGACACGCTGCGCGCCGATCGCCTGTCGGGCTACGGCTACGAGCGCCCCACCAGCCCGCGACTCGACGCCCTCTTCGCCGAGGGCGCCCTGTTCACCGACGCGCGGACCGTCGAGCCCCTCACCAATCCGGCCTTGAGCTCGATGATCACGGCCTCGTTCCCGCACGAGCACGGCGCCACCCGCAACGGTCTCCGTATGCGCCCGGACCTCGAGTCGCTGCCCAAGGTCCTCGACCGAGCCGGCTATCGGACCGCTGCCTTCGTCGCCAACTGGACCCTCAAGGACTCCATCTCGGGCCTCGCCGAGCATTTCGATCACTACGGTGAGATCCTCACCCGCAAACGCTGGTTCGGCTTCTTCAAGGGCGAGGCCACCGCCGAGGACGTCAACGCCGCCGCCATCGAATGGCTGGGCCAGGAAAGCGGGCGCCGTCGCCCGGTGTTCTCCTGGGTGCACTATGTCGAGCCCCACGCACCCTATCTGCTCCACAAGGGTTACCTCGACCTCGCCGGCGAAGCCTCGAAATCGGATCGTTACGACACCGAAGTCGCCTACGTCGACGATCACATCGGTCAGCTCCTCGACGCTCTGCCGCCGTCGCCCCGCAGTCGCCTGGTGATCTTCACCTCCGACCATGGCGAAAGCCTCGGTGAGCACGGCTACTGGGGGCACGGCCGCAATCTCCATGAACCCGGCCTGCACATCCCGCTGGCCTTCCACTGGCCCGGCAAGCTGGGCGCCGGACGCGTCACCGAGCCGGCGCTACTGATCGACGTCGCCCCCACCATTCTCGGATTGCTCGGCCTGAGCTCCCCGGACTCCTTCCGGGGCTTCGATTGGAGCGCGCGCTTGCAGGGACGGTCCGACGAGGTCCCGAACCGAGCCTGCCTGTTCCAGGCCCACAAGGGCGCCGTTCTGGGATCCCAGGAAGCCGACAATGCACGCCGGGCCGGGCTCCTCGCAGTCGGTCTGCTGCGCGACGGCAAGAAGGAAATTCTCCGCCTCGGCAGTGGCCAACTTCGCCTCTTCGAGCTCGCCCAAGATCCCTCCGAGCGCCGCAACCTCTCGTCGCCGAACGGTCAGCCGTCGGCGGAGCTCCTGCAGTGGCGAGAGCTGGTGGAGGACGGCCTCGAGCGCACCGAGGGCATGCCGCCGCCGGACGTCGACCCGGAGAGCGTCGAGAAGCTCAAGTCTTTGGGCTACACCAACTGAGTCGCCGCCGATCGCCGATCACAGGTCGTCGCTGTCGAGGGTTCGCAACGGCTGAGTGGTGGCGAAGTGCGGCAGGACGGAAGCATCGCTGTAGGGCCCCTCGACGCCGCGATCGAAGACCTCTTCGGCCTCGAGCAGCCAGAGATAGCTGTTCGGGTTGTGCTGGAAGTCGACCTGCGCCAGCCAAGGCTCTCCCTGCGGGCTCTGCCGCTGGCTGGGAATCTGAACCCCGCGCAGCTCGAGCCGGCGACCGACCTCGACCACCGGCTCCTGGGCTCCGAGCCGATCCACGACCTCGGCGACGACGCGCTCGATGTCGATCGGGTCGGCCCCGCGTTCGTCCCGAGTGGGTAGCGAATTGGGGATCCCGAGCTGACTCAAGGGACCGAGGCGGGCCCAGACATAGGGCACCGCATCGAAGGGATTGACGACGCGAAACACCGTGTCGCCGAACCGTTCGGCGCCGCGCCGAGCGAGCTCGGCGTTGCCGACGCTCGGCCCTCCGAAGGTCCAGGTCTCGACCCTGCCGGCCGCCAAGACTTCGCCGAGCTCCTCATCGAGAGCCCAGCGCAGCAGCTCGACCACCGGCCCGGCGAGGCCATGGGCGGCGAGGCTCAAGCTCCAGTTTTCGTGCTTGGGCAGCTCACGACGCAGGAAGCGCAACAGCGGCCCACGGCGGGGATCGCTCATCGCCAGCAGCTGCTGCTGTGCCCGCACCGCGCCACGGGCGGCGCGAGCACCGGCCGGGGCCCCCGCCAGGGGCACCGCCTCCAACCATTCGGCGGCTCCGATATGGGCCAGAAAGCTCCACCGCGGAGCCCGCACAGCAATGACGAAATGAACCCCCTTGGGATCGTCGCGGCGGGCGACGTACATCGCCAGGCCGGAGGCATTGAGGGGCGGCGCGTTCTCCCGCGAGAGGGTCGGTCCCCACACCCGCCGCCAAACCCCTCCGGTGGCATAGTGCCGCTGCTGGAGCTGGTCGTCGATCCCCGCCTGGACGAACCCTCGGTTCGCTCCGGCCCGCACCGAGGCCACGGCCGCGAGCGTCATCAGCTCGGCCGCATCGCGCCTTCTCGCCTGATCCATGATCATCACCCCTCCCACCGTTGGAATACGACAAGCACGCGCCGTCTCCGCCAACGTCGACTCGATGCAAATGATTCGAAAAGAGCTTACTTCAGAACGACAGGTCGCCTCACACCTGCAACCGAGGGTGCCTCGCCACGGCCGAATCATTACATCCCGGCTTCGCTCCGAGACAGAGCACTCCGTAGACTCTAGTGTCTCGCCCCTGGCGTCGAGAGACAGCCCGGGGAGCACCATCCGCTCCCTTCCCTACTGCAACGGCCGACGCCTCGCTTCATTCCTCTCGCGATCGCCGTTGAATCGCCGTCCCGGAGCTCCGGTGGAACTAGAATCGGGACGCCAACGACTCCAACGACAGCCGCCAAGCTCCATGCTCACTCCCCAGCTCATCACCTGCCCCTACTGCGGCGAAGAGGTCGAGATCTACCTCGATCCCGAGAGCCGCGGCGAGATGGTCCACGACTGTGAAGTGTGCTGCAATCCCTGGCTCCTGGCCGTCGAACGGGACGGCCGGGGAAACCTCTCGGCGCGAGCCGAACGTCTTCAGTGAGAAAAGCGATGAAGATCCTCAGACCAGAGAACGAAGCCGTCTTTCGGAACGACAAGATGGGCAAGGCGACCCTCTTCCAATCACCCCACCTGCTGGTCGGCCTGAACGCCTTCCAGGCCGGCCAGAGTCACCGCCTCCACGTTCATGACGACATGGACAAGATGTACTACGTGGTGTCTGGTAGCGGCCGCTTCCTGCTCGCTGAAGACGAGCTGCCGATGACCGCTGGCGACCTCCTCGTCGCCCCCGCCGGCGAGCCCCACGGCATCGCCAACCCGGGAACCGAACGCCTGCTGGTGCTGGCAGTGCTGGCACCCGGCCCGGGGGATAGTTCTCGGAAGCCTTGAAGGCGTCCTGCCCTTTACCGACGTCGCCGCCTCTCGGCCTAGGGAGCGCCGTCCGGATCGCTACCCTTGCGCCTTGACGCAGCACTCTGAGGAACCGCGGCGCCCTTGACAGCGACAATTTATTCTTGCATCCTCTTGGTGCGAACAATCTGAATCGCTGAACAACAAGGGCTCACGGTTTCGTTCTGAGGTTGAGGAGCTTCAGGGCGATCTGGCCGAAGAGTGATCAGACTCCCGCGAGGGAACTTTCCCGTTCTTTTGCGAGTCTGATCAGAGAGTCGCTGAGCCGTGGCCATCGGTCAGCCTCGAGGCTGCCATCGCCACGCCCCAAAGACGCTGTTTCATTCTCAGGAGGCGGAAAGGATGATGCATGCCGTTCGTGGTGCGAGGACTCTTCGAAAGGTTATTCCTACGTTCTTCGGTCTCCCTGATTCCAGTTTCGCTGGTGTTTTCAGCACTGCTGCTGAACGGCGCCGCCTTCGGCCAGGCGCCTGAGAGCTGTACCTCCAACATTCTCTACTCGGCGGACGTGCCGGGCACCTCGGAAGACCCGGCGCTGTGCTTCGCCTCGCAGGCGCGCTGCGAGACGCCGATCGATGACGGTCGCTTCC
>JBCCHV010000111.1 GCA_039028635.1 Acidobacteriota bacterium | reverse complement strand
GGGGGGCTGGTTTCGGGGGGGCTAACGGCGCCCCCGGCGGTCGCACGCACTTGTCGTGCGACCTCACCCCCGTCCCCGGCGCCGCCGGCCCCGCCTCGCCCTTGCGGGCTCGGGGTCTCTTGCGGATCCCTGAGGAGTTTTTCAGCGGGCTGATGGGGGCTCGGCTTTTCGGGGGGCTCAAAACGCCCCTCGGCGCCGCAGGCGCCGCCTCGCCCTTGCGGGCTCGGGGTCTCTTGCGGACCGCTGAGGAGGTTTTCAGCAATCTGACGGGGCTCGGGGCGGTGCCCCTCGTCAGAGACCTCCAGTCCGTTGCGCGTGGAGTCTCTTACGGGTCGCTGAGGAGGTCCTAGCGACCTGACTTGCGAGCTGATGGGGGCTGGGGGCGCCCGCGTGAACGCCGCTGTACCGAGTGGGCCTGCGCGACCGGCTCGGTTTCCAGTGAGTCTGGCCGGCGAGTTGGTCTCGCCGGCCTTTTCGGCCGCCTCGCTGTGGGCGGCCCTGGCCCGAGGAGCATCGATGGCAGATCACATCCACGATCTCGTCGGCGTCGGCTTCGGCCCCGCCAACCTGGCCCTCGCGGCCCTGCTGCAGGAAGAGGAAGAGGATCCCGGCTGCCGCACCGTCGACCGCCGCTTTCTCGAAGCCCGCCTCGAGCCGACGTGGCATCCCGGCATGATGCTCGAGGGCTCCCTGATCCAGATCACCGTCCTCAAGGACCTGGTGACGATCCGTAACCCACGCAGCCGATTCACCTTTCTCAACTATCTGCGCGAGCAGGACCGCCTGTTCGAGTTCCTCAATCTGCGCGATCTGTTCCCGAGTCGGGTCGAGTTCGCCGACTATCTCGGCTGGGTCGCCGGCGAGCTCGCCCGAGACGTGCGCTACGGCCGGCAGGTCGAGCGGGTCGAGCCCGAAGGCGTCGACGGGCGGGTCGACCACCTGAAAATTCAGGCTCGCAACCGGGTCACCGGCGAGTTCGAGGAGCTGCGCAGCCGGCACCTGGCGGTGGCCGTCGGCGGACGCCCCTGGACCCCTCCCGGCATCGACCTCCAGCCCGGCGGTAGAGCTTTCCACCCGAAGGACTTCCTGCCCACCCTCGAACGCCACTTCCCGGACCGCCAGGCGCCATACCGCTTCGCCGTCGTCGGCTCTGGCCAGAGCGGCGCCGAGCTCTTCCTCTACCTCGCCACCCACTATCCCCAGGCCGAGGTCACCGCGGTGGTGCGGCGCTTCGGCTACAAGCCGGTGGACGAGAGCGACTTCACCAACGAGATCTTCTTCCCCTCGATGGTCGATTTCGTCTACGACCTGCCGGAGGAGGTCCGCGGCGGCGTGGTGGACAGCTTTCGAGACGTCAACTACGCAGTGGTCGACCATCCCCTGATCCGGCGCATCTACCGCTTCCTCTACGACGAGCGGGTCGCCGGCCGGGAGCGCGCCCGCGTCCTGCCCCTGCACCAGCTCGAAGGCCTCGAGGAACCCGCCGACGGACCGATCCGGCTCCACCTGGCAGACGTCCTGCGGGGCCAGCCTCGCACCCTCGAGGTCGACGGCGCGGTCATCGCCACCGGCTTCGAGTGGAGCTCCCGCCTGCCCTTGCTCGAGCCCCTGGCGCCTTACATCGAGCGCGATGGCGCCGGCGACTACCGCATCGAGCGCGACTACCGCCTGGCCACCGTCGACGGATTCGAGCCCCGCATCTACCTTCAGGGCTACGCCGAGGCCACCCACGGCATCAGTGAAACGGTTCTTTCGCTGCTGCCGATTCGCGCCCAGGACATCGCCCGTTCCCTCGCTGCCGCCCTCGAAGCCCGATCCCTCTCCGCCCTTTCCGTCAGGAGCTGACGCCGTGAGCCAACGACCGATCCTGCGCCGCCTCGACCCGGAGTCCTTCTTCAACGCCTACAACGTCGGCCTGCAGATGCTCTATCCCTGGGAGGGGGTGGTCGACAAGCCGCCCTTCGGAGCCGCCTGGGCGAGCCTCGCCCCCGGCGAGGAGACCAAGCCCCACGCCCACCAAGAGCTCGAGTCCTTTTTCATCGTGCGCGGGCAGGGGCGGATGGCGGTCGGCGATCAGCGGTTCGAGGTCGGCCCCGGCGACGTCACCTTTCACCATCCCTTCGATCAACATCGCCTGCGCAACCTGTCCCAGGACGAGGACCTGCTGTTCCTCACCGTCTGGTGGGAGGACCGCGATGCCTGGACGCCGCAGGAGGAGACCGAGAGCGCGGCGCGGGTACTGGTGACGGCGGCGCCTCCGACGCCCAACGGCGACCTTCACCTCGGACACCTCGCGGGCCCCTACCTCGCCGGCGATTTCCACGCCCGCTATCTGCGCCTGCGCGGCAGCGACGCCTGCTTCGTCACCGGCAGCGACGACAACTCGATCTTCGTCGAGGCGGAGGGCCGTCGCATCGGCCGCCAGCCGCAGGAAACGGCCGATCACTACGCCACCCTGATCGCCGAGACCCTCGACCTGGCCGGCGTCGAGCTGGCCGCCTTTCCGCGTCCCAATCGCGCCCCGGCCCATCGTCCGCTGGCCGAGGAGCTGTTCTTGCGCCTCCACCAACAGGGTCATCTGGTGGAACGCGAGGATCCCTACCCCTTCTGCCGCCGCTGCGACCGCTCCCTCTACGAGTCGTTCCTCAAGGGCCTCTGCCCGCACTGCGGCAGCGGCATGGTGGGTCACACCTGCGAGGACTGCGGCCGCGTCCACGACGCTCCGGACCTGCTCGAGGCCGCCTGCACGGTCTGCGACGACGCTCCCGAGCTGGTGCCCACCCGGCGCTGGGTCTTCCCCCTCGAACCGCATCGCGAGATCCTTCGCGAGCACCTGCGGCAGGTCGCCATGGGGGGGCGCCTGGTCGCCCTCTGCGAAGACCTGATGGCCCACGAGCTGCCCGAGATCACGGTCACCCACCGCACCCACTGGGGGATCGAAGTGCCGATGGCCGGCTATGAGGAGCAACGCCTCTACGTCTGGCTCGAGATGGCGCCGCGCTACCTCGCCTACAGTCGCCAAGTGCTGGCGCCGGACGGCGACTGGCCGCTGCACTGGAAGGATCCGGCGGGCCAGGTCGTGCAGTGCTTCGGCTTCGACAACAGCTTCTACTATGCGCTGCTGATTCCGGCTCTGCTGAAGGCCTTCGACCCGGAGATCCGGCTGCCGACCGCCTATCTGAGCAACGAGTTCTACCACCTCGGCGGCCTCAAATTCTCGACCAGCCGAGGCCACCGGATCCTCGGACGCCAGCTCCTCGCCGAAGCACCGCGGGACGCGGTGCGCTACTACCTCGCCTCGACCGCACCGGAACGGGAAGAAACCCGCTTCACCCTCGATGAGTTTCATGCCGCCCTGCGCCACGACCTGCTCGGCGACTGGCAGGACTGGCTCGGCGGCGTCGAGGCCCGCTGTCGCGCCCTCGGCGACGAGATTCCCTCCACCGGCGACTGGAACGACGAGCAGCGTCGCTTCTACCAGCGCCTCGAAGACCTGCTCGAGGATGCCGCCGGGGCCTGGAGCGCGGTGGCCTTCTCACCGCAGCGGGCGGTCCGAGTGCTGGGCGAGATCGTGCGCGAGGCGCGCCGCTTCGGGGCGGCGCAGCAGGACTGGTCGCGGGTCGAGAGCCGCCACGAGGAGTGGCGCACGGCGATCGCCCTCGAGCTCCTGGCGGTCAAAGGACTCTGTCTGGCGGCGGCGCCGCTGATGCCCGAAACCGCCGACCGCCTGTGGCATGCCCTCGGCTTCTCCGGCGAGATCGCCGCCGGGGCCTGGACCGAGGCCCTCGACTGGCTGCCGGCGGGACAGCGTCGGGGTGACCTGTCGCAGCCGCTGATCCCGGGTCTCGAGACCTATCTCGCGACCCACGGCGCGGTCATAGAACGATCAGAGCGACCCCCAGCCCCATCAGCAAACCAGCCAGCACTTTCGCCACGCTGACGGACTCGCCGAAGAAGCGCGCCCCGATGACCAGGGCGGCGACGTTGCCGACGCCGCGCTTGACGGTCTCGACGACGCTGACCAGCACCACCTGGATGGCGAGCATCTGGAAAGCGAGAGCAGCGGCGCTGGTCAACAGCGAGAGACCGAAGAGGCCGGGGACGTCGCGTAATTTCCGCATCTCGGCGAGATTGCCGCGCCCGAGGAGCAGCACCAGCAGGCCGAGCGAGACGGCGCTGCACAGCCAGAAGGCGTGAACCGGAGCCGAGGCATGGCGCATCGCCACCTTGTCGAGCACCGGCCCGACGGACCAGAAGACCGCCACCAGCACCATCAGCCAGAAGCCCTGTCGACCGCGGCGACGCTGCTCGGCATCGCTTTCGGCGGCGCTGGCATCGCGCTGCAGCCACCAGGCACCGAAGACCACCAGCAGGACTCCGACCACCTGGCGCGGCGTCGGCACTTCGCCGAGCAAGGGAATGGCGCTGATCAAGGTGAAGACCGGGGTCAGCGAAAGCAGCGGCACGATGACGCTCAGGGGCGCGATGTGCAGGGCCTGGACGAAGGCGACGCTCGCCACCACCGTCATCGCCCCGGCGATCAGCGCCGGCGGCCAGTAGGCGCCCGGCGGAAGGGACCAACCGTCGATCAACGCCCAGGCGCCGAACAATGGAACTTGCCCGACGGTGATCAGGAAAATCAGGGTCACCGGAGGGATACGCTCGACCAGCAGCTTGCGGAGAACGTCGAAGCCGACCCAGGCAAAGCTGGTCAGCAGGACGAGGATAAGGGCGGTCGAAGTCATGCCGTGGAGGCGCCTTTCGGAGCCCGCCGAGACTACACCGAAACTCCCCTTCGAGCGCCGGAAAGTCTCTCGTTGACAGGTGGTTCGGGCGCTGCTACGATCCTGGCGGCTCTCCCAAGAAGGGGTGGGCTCGACGTAGAGCCAGGTAGAACACCGAATTGCCTTCGGAGTACGAAATCTTCAGAGCTTCTTCACGGATTTGGCCGTTCCCGGCGATCCCCAAGCTCAACTCCCCACGAAGAGAGACAATTTAGCTGGAGCAGGAGTCGCAGGTGCGGTAATCCCTCGGTCTCCGGAGTTCCAACACCAGTAAAGTAGACAGGAGTTCGTCATGCGTACGACCGGCGTTGTTAAGTGGTTCAACGACACCAAGGGATTCGGTTTCATCACCCCGGACGACGGGGATCGTGATTGCTTCGTGCACCACTCTTCGATCAATGCGACCGGCTTCCGGTCCTTGCAGGAGGGCGAGCGCGTCGAGTTCGATCTGGTCCAGGGCCAGAAGGGTCCCGCGGCCGAGAACGTCGCCAAGCTCACCGAATAGATACCTCGCTGTTCCACAGCGAGAAGGAAAAAGCCGCCCTCCGGGGCGGCTTTTTTCGTGCCTGTGGAGCGCCGGGCCCGACGGTCCACCTTGGGATGAGGCCGCACGACATGGGCGCGCTGGCGGGCCGCGCAGGCCCGAGGGGGGCGCCTCTAGCCACTGCTGGCCGGGCCCCCCTGAAAGAGACAGCAGGCTCTGAACAAGTCGCGAAGCGGACTATTTCAGCAGCCTGCTAGCAGGCTGCTGAAATAGTTCAGGTTCGAGGACTTCCGGCCCGCGTGGGACCCCGAGCCCAGCGGGCGAGGCGGCGC
>JBCCHV010000110.1 GCA_039028635.1 Acidobacteriota bacterium | reverse complement strand
CGATGCCGGGGACACCAGCCTGGGCAGCGGCCGTCGGGTTCCCAAGGACTCCCTGCGAACCACCGCCTACGGCACCGTCGACGAGCTCAACGCGGTGGTCGGCGTGGCGCTGGCGAGCGATCTGGACGAGCGTTTGAGGCCCTTCCTACAGGGGGTTCAGAACGACCTCTTTCACATCGGTGCCGACCTCTGTATTCCGGAGGAGGACAAGGAGCGCTTTCCGGGACCGAAGGTTGGAGCCGAGCACGTCGCCGCCCTCGAGGCGTTCCAGGACGAGCTCGCCGAGAGTCTCGAGCCGCTGAGCAACTTCGTCCTGCCCGGTGGGTCGCTGGCCGCGGCTCACCTGCACGTCGCCCGCACCGTCTGCCGGCGGGCCGAGCGGCTGGTGGTCTCGCTGGCGCGGGAAGAAGCGATCGGGGGAGACAACGTGCGCTACCTCAATCGCCTCTCCGACGTCCTGTTCACCCTGTCGCGCTACGACAATCACGCCAAGGGCGTCGCCGAGCCGATTTGGGATAGCAGGCGCTAGGCGGGCTGCCAGGAGTCCTGGGAACGCGAAGTCAAGGCCCGCCCATGGCTCCGAGCGCGATCAGCGCGAGGCGGCGCCTTTGGCGCCGAGGACGGGGGTGAGAGCGAACGACATGTGCGTTCGCTCGAGGGGGGCGCCTTGAGCCCCCCTGAAAAGACCGCAGACGCTGAATAAGTCGCTTCGCGACTTTTTCAGCTGCCTGCCCTGGCGACGCCGGAGATCGGCGCCTTGAGACTCGTCAGGTGCTGTCGAATCTCGTCCTCCAGCGCCCGCTGGGATTTTTCGAGGGCGGTGAGCCGGGGCTCGAGAGCGCTCCCTTCCGGTTCCGCCGCCGGTGTTTCCAGGGCCGCCACCGGGGCACGCCGAGGCCGCACGGCGATCGGTGATCTCTCCGGCGCCTCGAGCTCTGCCAGCAGTGCTTCGAAGGTCGCGATCGCCGACTCCGGAAAACGCCCCTGGTCGGTTGGGATGCGATCCGGGAATCGGGTCAGCAGGTCGCGCAGCACCAGGAAGGGAATACCGGTTCTGCCCGCGATGCCGAGAAGCGTCAGGGTGACGGGGCCGACCGGCGATTCCGTGGGCTGATCTCGGTCCGGTCGTGACGCCGAGGGCCCAGGAGTATGGCCGGGACTGGAATCGTCTTCCCGAGGCGGTTTGTTGCCTCCCGCCGACGGATTGCCGGATCGCCGGCGACGCGAGGGGCGACGCCTTCGGCGCGAGCGGCGGCGGCCCTCGTTGGAGCGTCCTTCCCCGCCGTCGGCCGACCGATTGGCGGCCTGTTTGCCCTGCTTCGCCTTTTTGGCCTTTTCCAGGCTATCGGCGACGGTGAGCTGCTGAGCTGGAATGCTGATCAGGCGACGCCGGGTCTTGGCCGCCGGCGTGGCCTTGCGGTCGAGGTCCTGCACCACCCGGATCGCTTGTTTGGGGTAGCGATGCATGGGGTCCGAGCCGCGCGTCGGCACGCGGTCCGGAAACTCCTCGAGGATGCGCAACAGGCGCGGCAGGGAGACACCGCTTTCTGCCACCAACTCGGCGACGGTCATCAGCGATGACTTCTTCCGACCTCTACGTTCACGATGATTGAAATTCAAGTGAATCCCCTCCGAAAGGCGGAGCCGAGGAACCGTGGACGGTCCCGGCGAAAAATGGCATGCGCCTTAAAGGTTCATTCTAGCAGGAGCTCCCGAGGCCTGAGTCCGGCGGCGCTTCCGGGGCGGGGCTTGCAGTCCCTGCGGCGGTCGGCGATCATCGAGTACTGGAAGCTCCCGTTTCACCCTTCGACGGAGATTCGCCATGCTCGTGGAAACCGATTCTCACGCCCGCCGTGAGGCCCTCGACCGCGGTCTCGAAGAGGTTTGCCAGTCGCCGCGAGACCGCGGCACCGTTGAGCTGATCGTCCGCCGCCCGGCCGAGGGTGAGCGCGAGGTGCTCGAAGTCGGCGAGCTCGATCGCGAGGTCGGGATGGTGGGTGACAACTGGTCGACGCGCGGCAGCTCGCGGACGGCCGATGGCTCGTCCCATCCGCAGATGCAGCTCAACCTGATGTCGTCGCGGGTGGCGGCGTTGGTCGCTGGTGAGCGGAGCCGTTGGCCGCTGGCCGGTGATCAGCTCTATGTCGACCTCGATCTCAGTGCCGAGAATCTTCCCCCCGGCACCCTTCTCACTCTGGGAACGGCGACGATCGAGGTCACTCCCATGCCCCACACCGGCTGCAAGAAGTTCGTCGAGCGCTTCGGTATGGACGCCATGCGCTGGATCAGCTCGCCGCGCGGTCGCGCGCTCAACCTGCGGGGTATCAACGCCGCCGTCGTGCGGCCCGGTAAGGTGCGAGTCGGCGATGCCATCGCCAAGGCCGGCACTGCCGCCGAGGCCTGAGATCATGACCGACCGTCGGCGCTACGTCGCGTTTCTGCGCGGCATGAACCTCGGTGGCCGGCGGATCACCAATCAAGAGCTCTGTGGTCACTTCGAGGCCCTGGGCTTGGCGCCGGCCCACGCTTTCCTGGCGAGTGGCAATGTCGTCTTCGAGAGCGCTTCGGCGGTGACCAGCGCAGCGCTCGAAGCTGGCCTCGAGCAGGCCCTCGGTTACGCCGTACCGACCATGCTGCGAACCGCCGAGGAGATCGCAGCCCTGCTGCGGCAAGAGGTCTTCTCGCCGCAGCAGATTGCGGATTACGGCGGCAAGCCCCAGGTCGCCTTCCTGCCGGCGCAGCCTTCGGCGGAGAAGGCTCGCGCGGTTCTCGCGCTGGCGACGGACCGCGACCTGCTCGAGCTGCGTGGCCAAGAGCTTCACTGGCTGCCCATCGGCGGTATCTCGCAGTCGCAGCTCGACTTTCGATTCATCGATCAGACCATTGGGCCGACGACCGTTCGCACCCTGCGCACCGTGCAGCGGCTGGCGGCCAAGCACTTCTCGGCCTGAGATCGCGAGCGGCTCGCCGCAGGCGGAGCCCTAGCAGGTTGCTGAAAAAGCTAGGGCGCTGCCCGCATGCGGTTGTTGCGAGCCTTGTGCTCGACCTCGGCGAGGCCGAGAGCCTCGAGCACCGGCGGTACATAGTTGCCGAACCGCCCGCGCAGTCCCTTTTTGAGGCCGTACCATCCGCCGACCGGATTGTCGCCCGACCGGCCCCAAGCTTCGACGGTGCCCTCCTTGGCTGGTTTCTGCTCGTCGGCATTGCCGAGCAGCATCCAGTCGCCATGGTCCTGGAGCATGGCATGGAGGTCCTCGATGCAGCGTAGGTGGTAGTGGAGGGTGGTGCTGCCGACCCGCACCACCAGTACCGGAGGCTCGGCGGCGGGATCGCGATAGGCCAGGAATTTCGATTTGCCGGGAGGGGTGGCGAGCTCCCAGGGGTCTTCGGGGGTACCGCTGCCAGAGTGGTTCATGTCCGTTCTCCTCGCTGGATCGATCGGGGATGAATTGCTGCCCGGCGGCTTTCTCGCCGGGCGCGGTCGCGGAGGGCAGATGAGCCGACGGCGGAGCCGCCGACCCAAGGGCTCTTCAGGCGGAATTATGCAAGCTCGAATAGGACATCTGTTGTCATATTCTTCGCAGCCTGATGCGCGCCACCCGATTGATCCAGCTCTTGATGCTGCTGCAGTCCCGACGGCGGGTGACGGTGGGACTGCTCGCCGAGCGTTTGCAGGTTTCCCGACGCACCATCCAGCGCGACCTCGAAGCCCTCGGGCGGGCCGGCGTGCCGGTGGCGACCTGGCGCGGCTTGGCCGGTGGGGTCGAGCTACTGCCGGGCTTCCGAGCACCGTGGGCCCCGCTGACCGTCGACGAGACCGAGAGGTTGGCGCTCTGCCTCGCCGGGCGCCTCGATGTGGTCCGAGCGCTGGACCTGGAGGGGCACGAGGACTCCCTGCGCATCAAGCTTCTGGGGCACCTACCGGAGCCTCGCCGGGAGCAGGTCGAGACTCTCGGGCAACGCTTCCTGCTCGAGCCGGGGGAGTCGGTCGAGGAGCATCGCCACCTCGCCGAGCTGGCCGCGGCAGTGCGGCGAAGTCGGAGCGTCTATCTCCGCCTCGGAGGCGACGAGGAGCTTTTGTTCGAGCCCCTGGTGTTGGTTTGGTGGGGTCGGCGATGGAGCCTCTTCTGCCACCCTGAGGACCTCGTCGAGCTGGATCGGATCGAGTCCTTGCGCACCAGCTCGCGACGCTTCGACCGCCCGCCGGAGCTCGATCTTGGGCCCTTGGTGAGGTCGCTGCAAGGGTCGCCGAGCTGACCCGCTCGCGTCGGCCTGTCGAGGCCGTGCCGTCGACGCCAGCGCGGCGCCGGCGCTGAAGGTCGCTGTGCGATAGTGATGTGCCATGGCAGAAACCCTGGGCAGCGTCGTGATCGCCACCTCGGGTCTCAGCCTCGCGCTCCTCGTCGCCCTCGGTCTGGCCTCGACCCGCCGCTTCGGAGTGATCGTCGGACGGCGCGATCGGTTGGCGATACAACGCCTCTTCCGGATCGCGATCGTCGTCCAAGGGGCCCACTTTCTCGAAGAGCTGCTCACCGGCTTTGCGGTGTGGTTCCCGGCGGTCCTCGGCCAGGCTCCCTGGTCGACGGAATTCTTCGTGATCTTCAATCTCGCCTGGCTGTTCATCTGGCTGGCGGCCGCCGCCGCGCTGCCGACGGGGCGGCGCTGGCCCTTGGCGCCGCTGTGGTTCTTGGCCCTGGCGTTGGCCGGCAACGGGGTCGTCCATCCCCTGTTGGCGCTGCGTGCCGGCGGCTACTTTCCGGGGCTTCTGACCTCACCGTTGACGGGTCTCGCCGGATTCCTCTTGATCACTCGCCTGCTGCGCTCGACGGGACCCGGCGCCGGCCCTTGAAGGCACCGGCGCCGGTTGGATTCGATCGCCTAGCGGCGGGGGGCGGTCGCCTGGCGACGGTCGCTGCTGAAGTGGACATAGTCCCAGGCGACGCTGTCGCCGTCGGACAGGACATAGGCGCCGAAGCCGACACTCGGGGAGACGCCATTGACCTCGTAGACCCAGTAGTAGCCGTTGCTGTCTTGGTCGTTCTCGACGCCGTCGATCGATTCGAGAAAGGCGCTGTCGCCGGAACCGGAGTAGGTGTAGGTGATCGCGGGATTGCAGTCGGTCTCGGCTTCGTCCATCAGGTCGAGAACGGTCGTGGTGCCGTCGCTGATCGGAATGTCGTCGCAGGCCTGGTCGCCCGGATCGTGGAACTCGTCGGTCCAGTCGACGAACAGATCGGCGGTGCCGTCGCTGCTCTCCGTGGAGGCGGATGGGTTGGTGGTGGCGCAGGCGGTCCCGATGAGAAGCGAAACGGCGGCAAGGATCATCCAGTGGTGGATCTTCATGACTCCTCCCTTCAAGTAGTCGTTCTGACAGGGTTGCGACCCGCTCCGCGGATCCATCGCCCTGCCCGCAAGCAGGCTGCTGAAAAAGTCCGCTTCGCGACTTTTTCAGCGCTGCTAGCTGTTTTTTCCGAGAGGGGCTACGCGCCCCTCTCCGGCCCAAGAAGCGCGGTTCTTGGGCCTCCTCTCCCGTCGCGGCGGCTGAGCCGCCGCCGAGCCCGTCTGGGCTCGGTCGCAGGTTGCCGATGAGTTTTTCAGCAGCCTGCAAAAGAACTGCTCGATCGTCCGTTCGGG
>JBCCHV010000109.1 GCA_039028635.1 Acidobacteriota bacterium | reverse complement strand
TAGAGCTTGATGATGTCCATCGTCGCCATGGCGAGCCCGGCGCCGTTGACCATGCAACCGATATTGCCGTCGAGCTTGATGAAGTTGAGACCGAACTTGCTGGCCTCGACCTCCGCCGGATCCTCTTCGGCGAGATCGCGCATCGCGGCGACATCCTTGTGCCGGAAAAGGGCGTTGCTGTCGAAACCCATCTTGGCGTCGAGGGCGAGGACGTCGCCACCGCCGGTCACCAGCAGCGGATTGATCTCGACCAGCGAAGCGTCGGAATCGACGTAGGCCTTGACCAGGGCGGTGAGCAGCTTGGCGGCCTGACGGGCGGTACCGCCGCTCAGACCGAGGCCGCCGGCGAGACGCCGCGCCTGGAAGGGCAGCAGCCCGAGATGGGGGTCGACGGACTCCTTGAGGATCGCCTCGGGAGTCTTCTCCGCCACCTCTTCGATGTCCATACCGCCTTCCTTCGACGCCATCAGGACGAGGGTCTCGTTCTGGCGGTCGAGGGTCACGGAAACGTAGAGCTCGTCGGCGATGTCGAGAGCCTCCTCGATCAACACCTGGCGCACCTTCTGGCCACCGGGGCCGGTCTGCGGCGTCACCAGCTGCATGCCCAGGATCTGTCCCGCCAGCTCCTCCGCCTCGGCCGGCGATCCGGCCAGCTTCACCCCGCCGCCCTTGCCGCGCCCACCGGCGTGAATCTGCGCCTTGACGACACAACGACCACCGAATTCCTCACAGATCCGCCGCGCCTCGGCGGGATCGTCGGTCACCTGCCCGCGGGGCGTCGCCACCCCATAGCGGCGCAGGATCTCCTTGCCTTGATACTCGTGGATTTTCACGATGACCTCCGGATCTTGAAGGGGATCCCCCGACCCCAGGGCAGGCCTCGGGCGGTGGGCTTCGAGCGAGCCGGACTCTATCAGGATCGGCCGTGAAAAGGCGGCCTCGCGGGAACCCTCCACTCTGTCGCCACAGCACCACCCAAGAGGCCTCCCGCTTCCCTTAGACTGCCCGCCATGGCCATCTCTCCCCAAGACATCGCCCAGCTCGCTCGCGAGTCCTTCGGCCTCGAGGTCGCGGCCGAGGCCCTGGACGGCGACGTCGACCAGAATTTCCTGCTGCGCCAGGACAGCGGCGAGCGGTTGGTTCTCAAGGTCGCGCAGGAAGGACGCAACCAAGACCTGGTCGCCCTCGAAAGCTCGGTCTTCACCCACCTGGCCGAGTACGCCGTCGGCATCGCTCTGCCGCACCTAGTCGGCAAAGGCCAATGGCAGGGCCGCCAGGTGCGCCTGTTGTCGTGGGTCCCGGGGGAGCTGTGGGTCCATCGCAGCGAGCGCAGCGCCGCCCTGCGGCGCGACCTCGGCCGCGCCCTCGGCCGTCTCGATGCCGCCCTGGCGGACTTCGTGCACCCGGCCGCGGATCGCGACCACGACTGGGACCTGCGCCACGCGAGCCGCGCCGCTCGCAACGTCCGCTGGGTTCCCGAGGCGTCTCGCCGGGCTCTCCTCGATGCCGCCCTGCAGCAGTACTCGGGACACCTCCGCGCTCTGGCCCCGGAGGTGCGGCGAGCGGTGATCCATGGCGACGCCAACGACTACAACGTCACCGTTTCAGCCGACGGCGAGAGGGTCGCGGGCCTGTTCGACTTCGGGGACCTCGGGGTCAGCTGGCTGGTCGCCGAGCCCGCCATCTCGGCGGCCTACATCGGCCTCGGCGAAGACGATCCCTGGGCCGCCGCCTGCGACCTGCTGGCGGGATACCAGCGTGAATACCCACTCACTGACGAGGAGATCGGGGTCTTCTATCCCCTTGTCTGCACCCGCCTAGTGGTCAGTATCGCCACCGCCGCCCGGCGCCGCGCCGCGGGGTCTTCCAATGCCTACCACTTCGCCACCGAGGAGCGGGCCTGGGCAGCCCTCGCCAAGCTGATGCAGCTTTCCCCGGCGAGGGCCCGGCAGGAGGCACTCGAAGCCTGCGGTCGCCCCGCCACGGCCCCCCGACCATTCTCGAAATCCGAGATCCTGGCCGCTCGCCAGCGCCACGTCGGCCCCTCCCTGAGCGTCTCCTATCGCCAACCGCTGCATTTCCAGCGCGGTCGCGGGCCCTATCTCTTCGATCAGGATGACCGGCCCTTTCTCGACTTGGTCAACAACGTCTGCCACGTCGGCCACTGTCATCCCCGGGTGGTCGCCGCGGCCCAGCGCCAGATGGCACAGCTCAACACCAACACCCGCTATCTCTATGCGGGTCTGACCGAGTACGCCACCCGCCTGACGGCCAAGCTGCCGGAGCCGCTTTCGGTCTGCTATCTGGTGAACTCCGGCAGCGAAGCCAACGAGCTCGCGTTACGCCTGGCGCAGTGCCACACCGGGCGCGACCGCATGGTGGTTCTAGAGGGCGCCTACCACGGTCACACCGGACGCCTGATCGAGCTCTCACCCTACAAGTTCCGCGGCCCCGGCGGCCGCGGCGAGCCCACCGGCGACGTCACCGTGGTGCCGGCGCCGGACTCCTATCGCGGTCGCTACCGCGCCATGACGCCGGCCACCGGCCGGCTCTACGCCGCCGAGGTCGAATCGGCCCTGGCCGCGGCCGCGACCTCGCCGGCGGCTTTCCTCGCCGAGTCGCTGCTGAGCTGTGGCGGCCAGGTCGAGCCACCGCCGGAATACTTCGCCGGTGCCTTCGCCGCCGTCCGCGCCGCCGGCGGCCTCTGCATCATCGACGAAGTGCAGGTCGGTTTCGGCCGCGTCGGTGATGCCTTCTGGGGCTTCGAGCTACAAGGCGTCGTGCCGGACGTGGTAGTGATGGGCAAGCCGATCGGCAATGGCCACCCGCTGGCCGCCGTCGTCACCACCCCCGAGATCGCCTCCTCCTTCGACAACGGGATGGAGTTCTTCTGCACCTTCGGCGGCAATCCGGTGTCCTGCGCTGTCGGCCTCGCCGTCCTCGACGTCGTCGAAGAAGAGGGACTGCAGGAGCGCGCCCGCCGGCTCGGACAACGCTTCCGCAGCGGGCTCGAAGAGCTGGCGACCCGCCACCCCCTGATCGGAGACGTGCGCGGCCGCGGCCTCTTCCTGGGAGTCGAGCTGGTGCGCGACCGATCCAGCCTCGAACCGGCAGCGACCGAGGCCCAGGCCGTGGTCGAGGCGGCCAAGCAGCAGGGCATCCTGCTGTCGACGGACGGCCCGCTCCACAACGTCATCAAGATCAAGCCTCCCCTCGCCCTCGACGAGCACGACGTCGACCGCGCCCTGCGGGCCCTCGACTCGGCCTTCGCCGGGGTTCAGGGCTAGCGGCGCCCTCGGAGCCGCCTTGCGGCGCCTTCGGCAGATATGAATAATTGATGTTGGTCAATTTGCAAATGGCCTTTGATTTTCCTTGATGGTTCCTCGCAAGCGGCGGACGCCAACTGCTCGAGAGCCGTCCTCTGGAGGTTTGCCGTGAGCGACACCCGCCTTGGCGCGCGCTTGTCAGCGTGGGCCCTCGTCAGCGTATTCCTGCTCTTCACCCAGCACTCCCCGCCGACCGCCTCCCCTCGGCCGGGCGCCCCTCAGCCGGGCGCCCCTCAGCCGGCAGCGAGCGGCGCGGAGCTCCCTCACCCGATTCTGTTCGTCACTCAGTTTCCGCTCGGAGCCGACTTCGCGGCTCGCGCCTCGGTGTTCGGCAACCACGACCCGGCGATGAGCTCGGCCGGGCGCGGCGGTGACCTGTGGATACAGTTTCCCGACGGCAGCCGGCGCAACTTGACGGCCGAGGCGGGCTTTGGCGTCGCCAGCGGATTCCAAGGCTCAACGGCCATCGCGGTGCGGGAGCCGAGCGTCCACTGGGACGGTCAGAAGGCGATCTTCAGCATGGTGGTCGGCGCCCCAGCGAGCCAGTACCAGGTGATCGACTTTCCCTGGCAGCTCTACGAGGTCACCGGCCTCGGCCCGGCGGACACCGCCGTGATCACCAAAGTCCCCAACCAGCCCATCACCTACAACAACATCAGCCCGGTGTACGGTTCGGACGACCGCATCCTGTTTACCAGCGACCGGCCGCGCAAGGGCCAAGCCCATCTCTATCCTTTGCTCGACGAGTACGAGGAGGTCGCCACCGTCACCGGCGTCTGGAGCCTCGATCCCACCACCGGCGACCTCGCTCTCCTCGACTTCTCACCCTCCGGCGACTTCAGCCCGATGGTCGATTCGTTCGGACGGGTGTTGTTCTCGCGCTGGGATCACCTGCAGCGTGACCAGCAAGCCGACGCCGACGACACGTCACCGCAGGACGTCTACGGCACCTTCGACTACGCCGACGAGAGCGCCGATGCGGCGATCCTTCCCACCCGGACGGAGATCTTTCCGGAGCCCCGGCCGAGCCGCACGGACCTGCTCGCCGGCACCAACCTCGAAGGCCACCGCTTCAACCATTTCCTGATCTGGCAGAGTCATCAGGACGGCCGCGAGCTCGAAACCCTGAACCACATCGGGCGCCACGAGTTGCACGGCTACTTCAACCGCGCGCTCAATGACGACCCGAATCTGCGCGAGTTCATCGCCGCCGCCAGCGACCGCTTCAACGACAACGTGGCCCACAACCTGCTTCAGGTGGCCGAAGATCCGGCGCAGCCGGGGCGCTATCTCGCCATCGACGCCCCCGAGTTCCAGACGCAGGGCTCCGGTCAGGTGATCGCGCTGTCGGCGCCACCGGGCCAAGCACCGGACGCCATCGCGATCACCTACCTGACGCACCGCGATACGCAGACCGTCACCCCCGATGGCGGCACCCCGACGGCCGATCACTCGGGCCATTACCGCGACCCACTGGTGCTGAGCGACGGCCGCATCCTGGCCAGTCACACGGCCGAGACCCGCGCCGCCGGAAACGACGGCACCCGCGCCCAACCGGATCCGCGCTACGACTACCGCTTGCGCTTTCTAGCGCCCGCAACCAACGGCTACCTGGAAGCCGGCCAGGCCCTCACTCCAGGCCTGCCCAAGAACCTCAGCTTTTGGGATCCCGACGTCCTGGTGAGCTACTCGGGAGACCTCTGGGAGCTCGAGGCGGTAGAAGTCCGAGCGCGCCCCCGGCCGCCCTTGCCGCAGGCGCTGATCGCAGCCCCGGAACAGGCCATGTTCGACCAGGAAGAGGTCGAGCCCGCGGAGCTGCGCTCCTATCTCGAAGACCGCGAGCTGGCGCTCATCATCAGCCGCGACGTCACCAACCGCGATGGTCATGACGAGCAGCAGCCTTTCAACCTTTCGGTTCCCGGCGGCGTCGCCACCATCGGCAGCAGCGGCACCGTCTACGATGTCGAGTACTTGCAGCTCTTTCAGGCCGACCAGGTACGCGGGATCGGCGGTGCCGACAGTCCTCGGCCGGGGCGCCGCGTGCTGGCCCGTCACCTGCACGACCCGCAGGTGCGCAACCCGCCCAATCCCAGCGGTCCGCCAGCCAGTGTCGCCGTCGCTCCGGACGGCTCCCTCGCCGCCTTCGTGCCGGCACGCCGTGCCCTCAGCTGGCAGCTCACCGACGGTGCCGGAACACCGGTGGTGCGGGAGCGCTACTGGCTCACCTTCCAGCCGGGAGAGATCCGGACCTGCGCCTCGTGCCATGGCCTGAGCAGCAGCGACCAGACCGGTGGGACGACCCCGACCAACTCACCCCAGGCCCTGGCCGAGCTGCTGCGCTTCTGGAAGGCGAATCTGAGGCCGCTGTTCGAGGACGGCTTCGAGTCCGGCAATACCTCAGCCTGGTCGGCAAGCGTCGAGTAGGGTTCCGGACGAAAGTCGACTATCCGCCTCCCTGATAGGATCTTCTCCTTATTTCGAAGTGAAATTACGTAAGGAGGAACTTTGGTGAAATCACGTCTCTTACTCTCCTGCGCTCTCCTTTGCCTGATCGCCGCCGGCTCCGCCGTCGCCAGCGACCTCCCGGCCGCCCCCACGGACGGTGACGCCGAAATCGCCACGCTGCTGCAGGATCTCGCCCCGCCGGCCCCCAACCAGTCCTACGAATGTCATCCGCAAGACCCGCACTGCCCGGGGAACGACAACGAGCCGCAATGCCACCCGGAGGACATCGCCTGCTACTGCCCCTCCGGCAGCACCATGTGCCTGCGCCTGCGCTACTGCATTCTGGGCTGCATCAACCAGGGCTACACGGGCGGCTATCTCGACGCCAAGCACAACTGCATCTGCACCGGCGGTAGCGGCGGCAGCTAGCAGGCTGCTGGCTGTTTTTTCAGGGGGGCTAAAGGCGCCCCCCTCAGGCCTACGCGGCCCGGCTTCGCGCATGTCGCGCGCCTTCACCCCCGTCCTCGGCGCCC
>JBCCHV010000108.1 GCA_039028635.1 Acidobacteriota bacterium | reverse complement strand
GCCGGCCTCTTGGTTTAGGCCAGCAGGCCTCGGCGGTGCCGGCGTGGAGCGAAGCCTTCGTCCGCGGGGCAAGCACTCGGCAGTCCGACCCTAGGCCCGCGGAAGAAGAACGGAGGCATCTGTCTGAGCCGAAGGCGAGTTATGCCTCCGTCTGGAGCGGGCCGACCCGCAGGCCACCGACCTCCCGACGCGGACGACCAGCGGAGCGCAGCGCCGGCACCGTCGGGTGCCATCGCGACCTGACGATCCGGACCAGTGGAAAGAGCAGGAACCCGACCGAAGACCTCAGCTCACGAGTTGAAGACCCGAAGTGCAACCACACCCACCCTCCCCCCTCCCAAAAAGAGAGCTGGCCTCAGACCAAGAGGCCGGGAGGCCTCGGCGCCGCTGGAACGGAGCGCAGCCTGAGCCTGCGGGCGAGCACTCGGCAGTCCGACCCTAGGCCCGCGGAGGAGGAACGGAGGCATCTGTCTGAGCCGTTAGGCGAGTTATGCCTCCGTCCGCAGCGGGCCGACCTGCAGGCCTCGAAAGGCCCACGCAGGCGACCCGGCGGAGCGCAGAGCCAGTGGCACCGAGGCCGGCTCTCTACTCCCCACCGTAATCGATTTCCAGATGCTGGAAGCGCCAGCCCGAGAGCATCAGCAGACCGAAAGCGAGCAGCAGCAGCCCGGGGATCGCCACCCAGGCCGAGGGCGCCTCGGCAAGGAGAGCGAAGGGCAGATTGACCAGCGGCACCGGACAGAGGGCGTGCAGGTAGTGGAACACGCTCAGCTTCTTGAGCAACGGCGGCAGGAAGGCGTTGATCGACTCCCAACCGAGCACCAAGAAGACCGGAATGATGGGGTTGCGCACGAACAGGGCGAAACACAAGAAGACGGCGCCGTAGCCGATGGCCGCCAGCACGACCACCAGCAGGTACTGGAAGAGATGCGAGAACCCCGGACCGGCGAGAAAGAACTCGCGGGCGGCATGACCGTGGCGATGAAACTGGGGCAGGTAGGCCAAGACAAAGGTCACCAAGGCCGAGAATCCGAAGATCAAGCTCGCCGAAAGCACCCCGGCGCCAAACTTGCCGGCCATCACCACGCGCCTCGGAACCGGGCACAGAAAGAGGTGATGGAGGGTACGCTCGCGCACCTCACGGCGCACCAGACCGGTGAAGATCAGGACGCAGCCGAAGAAGGTGACCATCGGCAGGATGAACACCTGAAATGCCCAGGCGTAGGAGGTGGTGGCTTCGGACAGCCCCGGCGGCTGCTCGACCGCCAGGTGCACCAGGTAGACGATCGCGAAAGGGAAGGCCGGCAGCGCCGCCAGCAGCAGCAAAGCCAGCACTCCCGGGCCCCAGAGAATGCGGCCGAGCTCGAAGCGGAAGACCGCCAGCGCCTGTCGCAAGCGCGACTGCTGGGGCGAAGCCGGCGGAGCTGCCGGCGCGGTCATGGCGGTTTCCTGGGCGTCGGACGGGCTCATTGTCCCCCTCCCTGGCCGGGGCCGATCAAATAGTCATAGACCGCCGCGACGTCCGAATCGGACGGCGCCACGCCCTCGATGGCGAAGCCCTCTTCGAGCACCACCCGGTTGAGGTCGAGGTAGAGGCCGTCGGCGTCCTTGGTGCGCACCATCAGGCCGCCGCGATCTTCGTGGATCTTGATCTCGGTGACGTGCTCCTGCTCGAGAATGCGCGCCGCCAGCCGGGCCGGCCGGTCGCAGCGCACCCAGACCTGCAGCGGCTGCTCCTCGACCTCCTCGCGGACGCCCTCGATCTCGCCCTTGGCCACCACGTAGCCGGCGTTGAGCAGCACCACCCGGTCCGAGATCATGTCGACCTCGTGCAGGATGTGGCTCGAGATGATGACGTGCATGCCCTCCTCGGCCTGGCCCTTGAAGAGCTCGATCATCTCGGCCCGGGCCATCGGATCGAGGCCGTTCAGGGGCTCGTCGAGGAGCAGCACCGCCGGCCGGTGGCAGATCGCCTGGGCCAGCTTGATGCGCTGCCGCATGCCCTTGCTGTAGCCGGCGATCTTGCGGTCGGCGGCGCGCGTCAGGCCGACCCGGGCGAGCACCTGCTCGGCCCGCTCGGCGGCGGCAGGGCCGTCGAGACCGTGGATCTTGAGAATGCTGATCAGCTGGCGCCGACCGGTGATGCCGCGGGCGAAGCCCTCGTACTGAGTGGCGTAGCCCATCACCCGGAAGAGCTCCTCGGGGCGATCGGTGGGGATCCCCAGCACCCGAATCTCGCCGCGGGACGGCCGCAGCAGGCCGGCCATCAGGTTCATCAGGGTCGACTTGCCGGAGCCATTGGGACCCACCAGGGAGGTGATGCCAGGCTCGAGGCGCAGGCTGATGTGGTTGACCCCCAGGACCTCGCCGTAGAACTTCGAAACGCCGTCGAAGCGAACCGTGCCGTCGGAGCTCATGAGATCACCTCGTAGGCGCGCAGCTTGCGATTCAAGATCCACAGGCAGAAGGCGCAGATCAGAGCCAGGGACACCCAAGCGCTCCACAGCGGAATCGAGCCCGTCGAGGTGGAGAAGAACAGGCCGTCCCAGATGCGGGTGATGACGTTGCCGAGGTTGATCAGGTCACCCCAGCGGGTGTCGAAGATCTGGTTGGTGGCCTCGCCCAGGGCACCGGCGACGAAGAAGGTCGCGAACAGTGCCGTACCGGCGAGGATCTTCCACTTCAGCCAGGCGGAGAAGGCCACCGCCAGCAGCGCCAGGATCAAGATCCAGACCCAGGAGCCGACGAAGATGGCGAAGCCCGTTCCGAGGTACTCGGCGCTCCAGGACTCTGGCCGCAAGGTGCCGTTGAGGAACCAGGCCAGACCGACCGGCAGCCAGGTCACCGCTGACAGCAACACGAACAGCACCGTCAGCTTGCCGAGCACGTAGTCGAAGCGCGAGAACGGCCGGGAAAGGTAGAGCGGCAGAGCGTTGTTGGCGAGATCGGGGGCGATCAACCCGGGACCGATGAAGGCGGTGAGCAGGAAGGCCAGGAAGCCCTGCAACCGCAGGAAGTAGAAGAAGAAGGTCTGATCGATCGGCGGCAGGCCGCCGGCGTCGATGTTGAAGGCCTCGAGGGCCGGTAGGTTGTAGCGCAGGTAGACGACCAGCGTCGCGAATACGAAGGGCGCGAAGCAGAGGGCGAAAAAGCCGGTCAGCAAACGAGACTGGAAAACTTGCTGGCGCGCATAGCGACTGAGCACCAGGAAGCGCCAGCGCGGCGCCGTCAGGGCGCCCTCGAAGGGGCGGAGAGTACGCTCAAAGACCGCCATTGCCGTCCTCCATGGCCTGCAAGAAGATCTCTTCCAGGGAATCTCGTTTGTAGGTCAAGCGGCGGATCTGAACCTCCTGCTCGTGGGCCAGGCGGTAGAGCTCGCGCACCTCGAAGCCACTCGGCAGCACCGCCTTGAGGCGTCGCGGCCCGCGACCATTGCCGGAAACGGCGCACTCCACGCCGAGGGCCCGCACCGCCTGCGTGAAGGTCTCCTCGGGACCGCGCACCTCCATCTCCAGGAACTGACGGTTGGAGCGTCGCTCGGCGGCGAGGTCGCGGAAAACGGCGACTCGCCCCTCCTTGAGCACCAACACTTCGTCGCAGCAGCGCTCGACGTCGCGCAGCAGGTGCGACGACAGGATGATTTGGGTGTCGCCGCGGTCGCGAATCTCGAGAATGTGCTTCAGCATGCGCTCGCGGGCCGGTGGATCGAGCCCGTTGGTGGGCTCGTCGAGGAGCAGCAAGCGCGGCCCGTGGACAATCGCCTGGGCGAGCTTGGCGAGCTGCTTCATACCCAGCGAGTAGCTGCCCATCGGGCGATAGCGCGCTTCCCCGAGGCCGACGTAGAAGAGCGCCTCGTGGGCGCGCTCGAGGGCCTTGCCGGAGGGCAAGCCGGAAATCTCCGCCATCAGGCGGACGAAGCGCACCGCCGTCATCCCCTGGATGAAGGCGTCGCGCTCCGGCATGTAGCCGATCAGACCGCGAATCGCCGACACCTCGCGGCGCACGTCATGGCCGAAGATGCGGGCCGACCCGCCGGTGGGTGGATGAAAGCCGAGGAGGGTGTGCAGCAAGGTCGTCTTGCCGGCCCCGTTGGGACCGAGCAAGCCGATGCAGCGCCCAGCCATGGAAGCCTCGAGTCCTTTCAGGACCGGGAACTTCCCGAGGGTCACCTCCAGCTTGTCGAGCTCGATGATGGCGGTCATTTTCTGTTCTTCCCTCCCCTTCGTCGCCAGGCCTCGCACCACTCGCTGGCCTGCTCGCTCCTACGGCGACTCTGCCCAAGAAGTTCCACGAAAAGCCCCTGATTTTTCATTCTTCTGCGGGCGGCGAAACACGCCGCACGGCAGCCTACCAATGCACGGCCAAAGGGCCGGTGCAAGCACCGGCCCCAGGCCGCGGAACCCCCCGATCCAAAGGGCACCGCTCAACGTTGGAACGGACCTTAGATGCCCTCGGTCCCCAGCAAGTCCCCCATCCCGGCCAGGCCGAGCAGGGCCTGGTAGCCGAGACCGAAGGTGCTGCCCCAGTGGGTGCTCGCTACCCGGATCCGATCCGGCTCGCCAACGGCGTAGGCCAGACTCGGACGGCTGTCCTCGGTGAGCTGCTCGAGGGCCTGCGCCTGCTGCGGCGAGATCTTGCCTTCGCCGGAGAAGCGCCCGAGCTCGCCCATCACCGGCGCCAACACCGGACCGAGGTTCTGGTAGAAGAGCCCCGAGACGTTGGCATCCGATTCCGTCGGCAAGAGAGCCCGGAAATCCGCCGCCTGGGTGAGGGTGGCGCCGGCCGCCGCCAGATCGAGGGCACGATCCAGATGGGCGCGATCGGGCGCCGCCACCAGGTAGCCATCGCTGTAGACGTAGTGCACCGCCAGCGGATGCTGGGTTGAAGTGACGCGGTAATAGGTGCGCCCCTGGGCGACCTCCGAGTCGAGGCTGAGATCGACATCCTCGAGCTGCTCGCTGGCGCGCACCAGCAGCGCTTCGATGGCGAACTGCAGGGTGGCGGCGTCGTTGACCTCGAGAATCATCTTCCAGGCCGGCTTCGGCAGGATCGGCCCGTCGATCGCGAAAGCGACCTCGCCCCCGAGGGAGGCGGCGAGATCGGCGTGCAGGTCGATGCCGATCTCGAGCTCGATCTGGTCCATGGTGTCCTGATCCCGCGGATCGACCACCAGCAGGTCATCGATCATCGCGGCCGGCTGCTTGGCGATCATCGCCATCGCCACCGCCGCCTCCGGCGAGACGTAGTCGAGGGAGCCCATCGGGGCCGGCTCCGCCAGCCAAGAGGCAACGCCGCGGCGCTCACCGTCGAAGCCGATCTCACCGGAGGTCACCGAGCGCTGTTCGTCGCTCTGATGCTCGATGACGGCAATGTCGAAGTCGCTCAAGCCGAGGGCGTCGACCTCGTCGTTGGGCTCGATCATGGTGCCGAGGTCGCCGGCGAACAGCCACTGCACGCCGTCTTCGTAGGCCTCGTAGACCCGCGCCGAAAGCTCCGTGCCGTCGAAGGACGGGGCGTTGCCGGCGGCGGTGGCGATGCCGACGGCGAGGCCTTCCGCGCGCGGCGAGATCAGCAGCAGACCATCGCCCACCCAGGCCAGCAAGCCTTCGAAGTCGGCCCCTTCGGCGATCGGATCCTCGACCCGGCGGAGCACCTCGTGACCGGCTTCGTCGGCCCACTGCTGGGCCAGCTGATCGAGGTGGTGGGCGAGACCGGCGCGAATCACCTCGGCACCGACGAGGGGCTCTTCGACGCCGGCAGAACCGTTGTCGGCGAAGGTCAACAGCACCTCGTCACCGAGGTAGCTGCCGAGCTCGTGGACGGTGGTGATGGTCTCTTCGAGATTCTCCGCAGCGCCCGACGGCACGACGTTCTCGTTCCACCAGTCGGCCAGCACCGGGCTGGTCGCCAGGCGGTCCTGCAAGACCGCCCAGCTATCGCTCAGCGGCTGCGAGAAATTGGGCAGGGCCACGAACACCAGGGTGTCGGCGGGCACCGTGTCGAGAAGGGCACCGGCAGCGCGGGAGTCACTCGGCGTGATCCGCGCTTCGAGCTCGTCGCGCAGCACCCGCAGCTCGTTCATCAGCGCCACGTAGCGGTCGAAGTTGCGGCTCCAGGCGATCTCGTCGACCACCGGAACGGCGTCGAGGCTGTTGCCGGTGGTCACCTGGTCGCCCGGGCCGAGCACCGCTTCGCCGGCATCCTGGGCGACTCGTACCTCACCCTCCACCACCGCCACCCGCGAGCCCATCAGGCCGTTGTTGACGGAGAAGATGGTGCCGGTCACCGAGACCAGACAATCGTTGGTGGCGACATAGAGGTGGCGCGGACGCTGGTCCGCCGCCTCGACGATGATGTTGCCGCGGCCGAGGTGAATGGTGGTACCGCGCAGGCCGTGGCGAACCGCCACCTGGGTGCGCTCCTTGAGCTCGATCATGGAGCCATCCGAGAGCTCGAGCATGGCGGAGGAGCCGCGACCGGTGCGCACCACCTCACCGGGCTCGAAGCTCGCTCCCGGCGCCAAGGCGCCACCGTTGGCGGCGACTCGCATCAAGTGGCCGTCGACGGCGGCGACGGTCACCGGATCACCCCCACCGAGCACACCGGAAAGGGCGAGGAAGGCGGCCAGACCGACGGCGGCGAGGGCCATGGCGGCGACCGCCAGCCAGCGGGTGCGCGGGGCGCGCGGCGACGCGGCAATCGCCGGCTGGACGACCTCCTGGGAGCGGGCGGCGGTCAAGGCCCGGCGGCAGGGCACGCATTCGCGGCTGTGGTCTTCGAGCAGCAGGGCGCGGGCGGGCGTCAGCTCGCCGGCGAGGTAGCTCGGAATCAAAGCCTGGAAGTCGGCGCAACCATCGATGGTGTCGACGGTCGCGGAGGAAGGGGCGGGGGCGGCGACCTCGCGGGTCAGCCGCTCCCAGACGCGGTCCGCCGCCGCGCGGATTTCTTCAGAGCTCGGGGAGCGCTCCCGAACGGCGGCAACCGCCTCGTCGACGGGCGGGGTCAGAGTGTCGTCATGATTGATCATCGTCCCATCTCCTGAGCACGGACGAGCTCTTCCCGCACCCGGGCCCGCGACCGATGCAGGGTCACGGCAACGGCGGTGGGCGTCATACCCAACAGCTCGGCAATCTCGTGGTTGGCGTAGTCTTCGAAATAGCGCAGGGCGAACACCTCGGCGGCGGCATCGGTCAGGCGTCCCAAAGCGTCCCGCAGGGCGCGGCGCAGGGATTCGCGATCGGTGCTCGACCAGGGATCGGCGGCGGGATCGGGCAGGGTCTCGCTCATCTCACCGGCGTCTGCCGAAGCCGGATTGCGACGCCGACGGCGCAGCAGGTCGAAGGCGGCGTTGATGGCGGCACGGTGCAGGTAGGGTCCGGCATCACCGGTCAGGGCGAAGTCCCCTTCCCGCCGCAACAAGCGCATGAAGACGGTTTGTAGAACGTCCTCCGCATCCATCGCATCACCGGTGATGCGAAAGGCGGCTCGGAAGACCCGTTCGTGGTTCTTCCGGTAGAGGAATTCGAGCTGGTCGGACACAGGCTCGCTTTGGGTGGCAACTTGCAAAATAGGCTCCTTCGGTTAGTCCTCGACCATCACTACGTAGCGCGGTCGAGTTCCTTACATCCGAAGTCGAAGCCTCTGAGATCGAATGGTGCCTGATCGCAGATTGCCGGGCAAGTCCGGTTTCAACGAGCAGCCGTCTGCCAGCAGCCTGCTGAAAAAGTCCGCTTCGCGGATTTTCCAGCGCTGCTAACTGTCTATTTCGAGAGGGGCTACGCGCCCCTGACTGCGCGTCCCGGGCTGAGCGCCCCTGACTGCGCGTCCCGCTCCGGCCTAAGAAGCATGGTTCTTGGGCCTCCTCTCCCGTCGCGGCGGC
>JBCCHV010000107.1 GCA_039028635.1 Acidobacteriota bacterium | reverse complement strand
TCGGCCTGCGGGTCGGCCCGGTCCGGGGGGAGGCATAACTCGCTTCGCTCAGACAGATGCCTCCCCTTTTCCGTCCCGGTCCTGGTTTCGGTTTTTGAGGTGTGTTGCCCGCGGGCTCAGGCCGCTCGCCGGAGAGCCCGAGCCCCGGCCTCCGTCGGTGCTCTTGGAGGGTGTGGGTGGGATTCGGGCCGGCAGTGTCTCGTTCTCCGCTGGTGATTTCGCGGTCGTCGGGTTCGGGTGCCTGCCGACGATGGATCGCCGGCAGGCTTTGGGTGGTTGGAACCGCAGCCGACTAGTCGAGGGCCCAGGGGAGGGGCTCTTCGAAGTGCGATTTGTAGGACGCCGCACCGCCGAATTTCTTGCCGCCCCAGACGTCGTAGGTGCCGCAGAAGTTGGGGTGCTGGATTCGCGTCTGGTTGAGCGGGTGGTGCTCCGGCCGACCGACGTTTTGCAGCTTGTCGTCTTTCCACTGGCGCATGTCGTAGGCGGTGGAAGGGGTTCGTGGGCAGTCGTCGGACCAGTTCCAGCCACCGCTGTCGCACTCGCTGTCGGAGTGGTAGAGGGCATGCTTGCTCTCGGCGCTGAAAATGTCGACGTGCTGGGTCTTGGGACTTGCCGAGTAGCAGCTCGTCGACTCTTTCCAGCGGCACGACGGATTCCAGGTGCAGCCGCTGGTGGCGTTGCAGGCGGCGGCGTTGCTCGGGCCGTAGCAGCCGCCGTGGTAGCCGGAGCAGTAGCCGTTCGATTGGCAGTAGCTCTTGGCGTCGCAGGCCGCCGGGTCGTTGCGAAAGGCCGAGCAGCTGGTCGGGCAGTTGCCGTAGACCCCGATCTTGCTGGAGTCGCCGAGGGCCTTGAAGTGGGAGGCGGTGAAGTCGCGCACCATGCGCCAGTCGTCGATGTCGAACTTGGCGAAGAGCCAGTCGGTGGTGCGCTGGACGACGGCGGCGTACATCTCGCTGTCGCCGCGGTGGTTGCCGATGTCGAACCAGGTGTCGCCGTGGTCGTACTTGAAGGCGATGCCCCAACGCACCTCGAGGCACTCATTGACCTCGTTGCAGAGGCCCTGCGGCGGCAGCGGGTTCACCATGTAGGGAATCGAGCGATTCCGGTAGAGGTAGGCTTCGGAGCGGTCCTCCGAATGGCCCTGCAGGTGGACCGAGGGAAAGAACTTGTGGGCGATGTCGTACTCGAGGCTGTCGGGAACGCCGTCGGCGTCGAGGTCGGTGGCCGCGTTGGGGCGGTCGCAGTCGTCGCAGAAGTGTTGGTTGCAGCCCGGATTGGGGTCGCCGCCGCAGTCCTGGGGGCAGGTGTTGATGTCCTCCGACGGAAAGCCGGTGGGATTGCAGATGCCGTTGCCGCAGACCTCGATGGCGGAGGCCGAGACCGGGGCGAGGAGAAGGACCAGCAGGAGCCAGAGCAGCCGATGGACTGAGAAGTGGTTTTTCATGACGCGGGTTCCTCGATAGATACACCGATCCTGGGTCGGCAACGACCGACCCGGGACCGAAAAAGTGCCTGGATTGTTGTCGCGATCGAGGGCGCTGATCGCCCTCGCTGTCGGATACGCAGTCCGCTGCGGGAACCCGCCATGGGATTTGGAAACGACCGGGAAGAGCGGTAGCCACGAAAAAGCCCCCGGGCGGGAGCCCGGGGGCTTGGCAGGGTGAGTACCCCGATTCCTTGGGCCGCGGAGCGGCTACAGCGTGGCGAAGCCGCCGTCGGCGATGATCTCCGAGCCGGCCATGTAGGAGGAGTCGTCGGAGGCCAGGAAGAGGGCCGCCTTGGCCATTTCCTCGGAGGTTCCCCAACGACCCATCGGGGTGGCGTCGAGGACCTGCTTGCCGAATTCCTGGACGGCCTCCGCCGGCAGACCCATGCGGTCGTAGATCGGTGTCTCGATCGGCCCCGGGCTGAGCACGTTGACGCGCACGCCGCGGGGAAGGAGCTCCACCGACAGGGTGCGGGCGAGGCTGCGCACCGCCGCCTTCGTCGCCGCGTAGACGGACATGCCGGCGAGTCCCTTGTAGGCGGCGATCGAAGCGGTGATGATCACCGAGGCGCCCTCGGCGAGGTGGGGCAAGGCCTTTTGGATGGTGAAGAAGGCCCCCTTGAAATTGATGTCGGAAACTCGGTCGAAGTGCTCTTCGGTGGTCTCCTCGAGGGGAGCCGGCGGGGCGATTCCGGCGTTGACGAAAAGCACGTCGATCTTGCCGAAGCGCTCGGCGGTGGCGGCGTACAGGCGATCGAGATCGGCCAGCGAGGCGACGTCTCCCTGCACCGCCAGGCCATTCTCGCCGAGCTCGGCGACGACTTCGTCGAGGGTCGTCTGGTTGCGGCCGAACACCACGACTTTGGCGCCCTCGCGCTGGAAGTCGAGGGCCGAGGCGCGCCCGATACCGCTGTTGCCTCCCGTGATCACGGCGACTTTGTCATTGAGCTTCATGGCATACTCTCCTGAGTTGTAGTAGACCGAACGTCTATTATCTTTTGGGTTTGTTTGGTTGTAGAGGAAGGATTTGCTGTTGTCGAGGTTGCGTCGTCCGTCCTCGGACGACCTTCGGGCTCAGGCGGCGGTCTGGGCTCCCAGCAGACGCAGCGCTTCCTGCTCGGCGCCGTCGAGCAGCTTCGGTTCGTTGCGCACTTTGGCGATCAGGATGAGGCCTTCGAGGTAGGCCATCAGCGAACGGGCCGCGCGCAGCGGATCGTTGTTCGCCGGCAGCTCACCGCGACGTTGGGCCTCGGCGATCACTTCCGCCAGCGCCTCCGCCTGCTTTTCGAGGATCTCCGCGAGGTGGTCGCGGAGCACTGGGTCCTGAGTGCTCATTTCGAGCGCCAGGTTGCCGATGAAGCAGCCCGTGCAATGACCCTGCTCGCGCTGTTGCTGGCGCTGATTGCCGTAGGCGGCGACGCAGAAGCGCGCCAGCTTGTCGAGCGGTGCCGCGGATCCGCCGAGGGTTTCGGCGAGGTTGTCCTCGATGCGTTCCCAAAACAGGTCGAGAACCGCCAACGCCAGCGCCTGTTTGGAGGGAAAGAAGTAATAAAAGCTGCCCTTCTGGACTCCCGCCCGGCGACAGATCTCGCCGACGCCGACGGCGGTGTAGCCGCGCTCCTGCATGAGGTGCGTGGCGCTCTCGAGGAGCTGTTGTCGGGCGTTGCTCTTCCTTCCCATGGATCTAATATACGACCGGTCAACTATTTTGTCAACGGGGTCGCTCCAGATCGGCAAAGGGGGTGCCGTGGCACCCCCTCGATCAGCGCCGGAGCGCCAGGACGTCGTGCGGCTGTCTACGGATTGACGACGGTGAAGCTCTCGGTGCTCGAGACCAGCGTCTTCTTGGCCACCGAGTCGCGGACGTTGACCTTGAGCTCGTAGTCGCCGGGGACGAAGCGGTCGGCCGTCAGGTCGAGCCCCTGGGCCAACACCCAGCAGTTGTCGCCGGCCTTCACCGGGTCGGCGGCGGCGGGACCGCGGAAGCTGGAGGCGCCGGAGAGCTGGACCGACAGCCGCAGCCGGGGCTGTCCGTTGTCGTCTAGGGCCGGCTGACAGGCGTGCAGGTAGTACCAGAGAACGCCGCCCTGGGCGAAGGAACGATCGCCCTTCGGCACCACCACGACGCCTTGCCAGGCATAGGGCTCGAGCACGTTCTGGGCCTCCCGCATGGGGAAGATGTTGTCCGACAGGATGAGCTCCGAGATCCACAGCTCGTCCTGCGAGCTGGGTACCTCGACGGCCTGCTCGCTGCACCACGAGAAATCGCCGCCGCTACCGCGCAGGCCGGCGCGTAGCTGGTACTGACCCGGCGGCGCGACCACCGTGGCCTTGAGCAGCTTCTGACCCTTGGAGTCCTTCCACTCGCCTGGCACCTCGAAGGACACCCGGCTCTCGCCGTCGGCGTCCACCAACTCGCCGATCAGCACCGCGCCGTCCGGAGGCGAGGCCGACGACACCTGCAGCGGCACGATCCACTCGCCTTCGCTGGACTGGAAGGCGCCGGTGTCGAGATGTGCTTTGAGGGCCATCTCCTCGCCCGCCGAGAGCGCCGCGCGCAGGTCTTCGAGGGCCGCTGCGTCGGACAGGGCCGACGCTCCCCAGGAGCGGAACTCGGATTCGCCCTCGACGGCGAGCACCGAGGTGGTGGTGGCCGGCGCCAGGTCGGCGAGGACCAGCTGCGGTCGCTTGATGGCCCGCTCCGCCGCTTCGGCGGCGAAGGCGAGAGCCTCTTCGCCCTGGTGGAGCTTGACTTCCTCGGTTCCCGGCTTGGTGCGGAACCGTACCCGCAGGCGCTTCTTGGTGACCACCTCCGGCAGGCTCTCCTTCTCGTAGATCCAAACTTCCTCGGAGGCGACGCCGAAGCGGTCGGTGGTGCCGCCGCGGCCGAAGCGGCCGGAGCCGCCTCCGGAAGTGATGTTGCCGTCGCCGCCGAAGGCCGAGTCACCGCCCAAAGTGCCGCCGCCGGTGGAGCCGCTGGCGCCCGGTTGCTGCAGGCGTCGCGGCGGTCCCAGCATCAGGAAGACGCGACCGCGGTCGGTCACCGAGCCGCGAACCTCGACTTCGTCCTCGAGATGGGTGAAGCGTTCGTCGGCGTAGGCGGAACGGCGCTCGAACTCGCGCTGGAATTCGTTCTCGGCGCTGTCCGGGGTGGGGTCGCGCTGGGCCCAGAAGAGGCGAATGAAGTCCTCCGCCTGTTGATCCGAGGCCAAACCTTCCCAGGCCTGACGGTCGGCCTTGGTGAAGAGGTGGCGCGCCGGACCTTCGGCCCAGTCGACATAGCGTTGGGAGATTTCGGCGGTCGCCGGCAGGGCAGCCAGGGTGAGGCATACGAGGAAGGTGAATGTGCGCGTGAGCATGGCCGTGGAGAACCTCCTGAAGAAACCCATGGGGCGGAATGGAGCAACCATTCTACACCTCGCGATTCGCGGCCCTTCGTGCCTATCTGCTTGATTCGGTGGCTCTCCCGTCGCGCGGCTCGAGGGGTAGGCGGAGGACCGCGGCGCAGCCCGGGCCGGGGTGGCGATCGCTCAAGGTGAGGCTGCCGCCGTGACCTTCGGCGATCTGCCGGCTGAGCACCAGTCCGATGCCGCTGCCCTCCGGTTTGGTGGTGTAGAAGGGCACGAACAGATTTTCCGGGTTCGACAGGCCAGGCCCCTCGTCCTCGACCACCACCTCGGCCCAGTCGCCCGCCCGCTGCCAGCCGATGGTGACCGCACCGCCGGTGGTCTCGGCCGCTTCGACGGCGTTGGCGAGCAGATTGAGCAACGCCTGCTCGAGCTGAGCACCGTCGGCCCGCAGGCGCACCTCGGGCCCCGCCGAAACGGTGATCTGGCGCCGGCCTTCGAGGCTGGCGAGGCGTCGCACCCGCTGACCGAGGTCGATCTCCTCGAGATTGGGGGGAGGCAAGCGGGCAAGGCGCGCATAGGCGGACATGAAGCGGCTCAAAGACTCGGCGCGTGCCTCGATGCGATCGAGTCCGCGCCGCATGTCCGTCTGCCAGTCGCTGGGCCGCGGATTGCGGTCGAGGAGGGTGCCGAGGGACCCGGCCATCGACTTGATCGGCGCCAGCGAGTTGTTGAGCTCGTGACCGAGGACGCGGATGAGGCGCTTCCAGGCCTGGCGCTCTTCCTCCCGCAGGGGCCGCGAGAGATCGCTGATCACCAGCAGGCGAAGCGGTTTGCCCTCCTGCCGGAAGCTGCGCTGGCGCACCTCCCAGCGCCCTTCGCCACCCGGGAAGGAGGCGGCGACGGGACGAAGCGGATCGGCACCGAGGCAGGGGCCGAGACCGATGTCGTGGGCCGAGGCTCCGGCGAGCTGGTCGAGGGAGCGGCCGAGCAGGCGCTCCCCGGCGCGGTTGGCGAGGCGCAGCCGATCGTCGTCGTCGAGGGCGAAGACGGCGACTTCGATCTCTTCCATGACGCGCCGCAGCAGGGCGGTGGCTTCGAGGGCGGTGCGGCGTTCCTCTTGCAGGCGGGTGGCCAGGAGGTTGGCCTCCCCGAGGGCCTGTCCGAGGGCGTCGCCGAGGGCGGCGGTGGGCTCGCCGCGGCGGGCGCGAATCGAGTAGTCCCCTTCGCGCAGGGCCTCGAGGACGTTGGCCAGGGTGTAGATCGGGAAGGTGACCCGCCGGCGGTGCGCCCGGGCGGCGGCGACGCTAATGAGGGTGAGGCCGGCGAGGATCAGGCCGCGCAGCCACCAGGGGGCCGGCGACAGCCAGAGCAGCACGGTGGCCGCCAGCAACGTCGGCAGGGCGACGGTCAGGGACGAGATCAGGATGCGGTCGTCGAAGCTGCGGGCCATGGCCTGCCTGCCGGTGCCGCGTCAGAGCTGGTGCTTTTCGAGGCGGCGGTAGAGGGCGCTGCGACTCAAGCCTAGCAGTCGCGCGGCGCGCGCGACGTTGCCGTCGAAGCGTTGCAGGGCCGATCGGATGAGCGCCTTTTCGACCTCGTCCAGGGTCATCGCCTGGTAGTCGGGCTGGCCGCTGGTTTCGGCGAGGCCGAGATCACCATTCTCGATCTTCGCCTGCCGGGCCATCAGGACGGCCCGTTCGACGGCGTGGTCGAGCTCGCGCACGTTGCCTGGCCAGGGATGCGCCACCAGGGCTTCGAGGGCCGCCGGCCGGAATCCTTCGAGGGGCTTGCGATAGCGCTGCCGGTGGCGTTCGAGGAAGTGTTGGGCCAGGGCCGGGATGTCCTCGCGCCGATGCCGCAGGGGCGGTAGCGCGATCTCCACCGTGCGCAAGCGAAACAGCAGGTCCTGGCGGAAGCGGCCGGCAGTGACCTCGGCGGCGAGGTCGGCATTGGTGGCGGCGACGATGCGGGCGTCGACCCGGCGGGTGCGAGAGGACCCCAGCCGTTCGAGCTCGCCGCTCTCCAGGACGCGCAGCAGCGAGGCTTGCTGGGGCAGCGAGATATTGGCGATCTCGTCGAGGAACAGGGTGCCGCCGTCGGCGAGCTCGAAGCGTCCGACGCGATCGCTGCGCGCGTCCGTGAAGGCGCCGCGCACGTGGCCGAAGAGCTCGCTCTCGAACAGGGAGTCGGACAGGCCGCCGGTATTGACCGTCACCATCGGTTGGTCGCTGCGCTCCGAAACGGCGTGGAGGGCGCGGGCGACGAGACCCTTGCCGGTGCCGTTCTCGCCGGTGATCAGCACGCTGGCGTCGGAAGGTCCGACGCGCTCGATGAGCTCGAGCACCGGCGCCATCGCCGGCGACGTCGCGATCAGGGTGGGGGCCCCGTCGCCGCGCAGCCGGCGATTCTCTTCCTCCAGCAGGCGTCCGCGGCGCAGCGCTCGGCCGAGCTCCACCTGGGTGCGCACGATGGTCAACAGACGGGCGTTCTCCCACGGCTTCTCGACGAAGTCGCGGGCTCCCCGGCGCATCGCCTCGACCACCACCTCGACGCTCGGCCAGGCGGTCATCACCAGCACCGGCAAGGTCGGATCGAGGGCCCGGCAGCGGTCGAGGAGCTGCAGTCCCTCTTTGCCCGAGGTGGTGTCGCGGGCGTAGTTCAGGTCGATCAGGGCGGCGTCGAGGTCGCGAGTGCGGACGGCTTCGAGAACCCCTTCCGGGGACGCCGCCGTCTCGGTCTCGAAGCCTTCCGACTTGAGCAGCAGACAAAGCGCCTCGCGGACGTCCGGCTGGTCGTCGGCGATCAGCAGGCGGGCGGCTGGAGAAGCGGTGTTCACGGTCGTGGCAAGGGCCGAATCGGTGCCGATCGGGGCCGTGGCCGTTCCCCGGCCCCGCCGCAGTCTACTGCCCGCACCGGCGGCGCGGAAACCTAACCTGCGACCGAGCCCGGGAGGGCTGGGCGGCGGCGTAGCCGCCGCGACGGGAATGAACCGCGCTTCTTGGCCCGGAGAGAGGCGCTTCGCCCGGGACGCGCAGTCAGGGGCGCGTAGCCCCTCTCGGAACAAACAGCTAGCAGCGCTGACGAACTCTTGACTCGGAGCGTCTTTGGTCCTCAAGAGCTCCCGAGCCCGAGGGGCTGGCCGCCCGCGACGAGGCGGCGGCAAAGCCGCCGAGGACGGGGGCGCCCGGCCAGGGGTGAAGGCGCACGACATGTGCGTGCGCCTGAGG
>JBCCHV010000106.1 GCA_039028635.1 Acidobacteriota bacterium | reverse complement strand
CCGGGCCCGGGAGCAGGTTGCCGATGAGTTTTTCAGCAACCTGCTAGTCCGGAGATCCCTCCTCGACCCAGAACCTCGGTCCCGGACCGCGCCGCCCGGCGCGGTCCTGCGGGTTCGATAAAGCGCAGCGATCGAAGGACAGGCAGCCGCAGCCGATGCAGCTGGTCAAGCTCGCCTCGAGCCGTTCGAGCTCGGCGATGCGCTGTCGGATGCGCTCCTGCCAGCGGTCGAGCAGCTCGGACCAATCGGCCGGCGTCGGGGTGCGGTTGTCCGGCAGCTTGGCCAGCTCGACGGCAATCTCCTTCAGGCTCAGTCCGATGCGCTGGGCATAGACGATGAAGGCCAGGCGGCGCAGCACCTGCCGCGGAAAGCGCCGATGGCCCGAGCCGGTGCGGGACGACGAGATCAGTCCGAGCTCCTCGTAATACCGCAGCGCCGAGGCCGCCACCCCGCTGCGACGAGCGATCTCTCCGATGGTCAAAAGCTCCACAGAGCTCAGGAAATCAGATTTCCCTCTTGACTTCAAGTTCACTTGAACTTGTATTTTGAATCTCGACCGGCTGCGGAGGACCCGAAAGGCCCCCTCACCGCCGATCGACAACTCATCGCAAGGAGAACGCACCATGAGCTCGACTTCCCATCCCAACGCACAAAACCCGACTCCCTTCGACGACCTCCGAGTCGCCATCACCGGCGGCACCTCGGGCCTCGGACTGGCCCTGGTCACCGCCCTCCACCAGCGGGGAGCCGCCGTGGCCTACGTGGCGCGCCATGAGGATCGTTTCGCGGCGGTCCAACAGCAAGCCGCGGGCGCGCGAGGCTTGGTCGGAGACGTCTCCGAGAAGGACCAGATCCACCGCCTCGCGCTGCAGATCACCGCCAGCCTCGGTGGCCTCGACCTCCTGATCAACAACGCTTCGAGTCTCGGCCCGGTGCCCCTCGCTCTGCTGGCGGACACCGAGTGCGAAGACTTCCAGCACGCCCTCGACACCAACCTGCTCGGCCCCTTCCGGCTCACCAAGGCGCTCCTCGGGGCGCTGGCCGCCTCCGCCCGCGAAGGGCGACCGGCCTTGGTGGTCAACATCACCAGCGACGCCGCCGTCACACCCTATGAAGGTTGGGGCGCCTACGGCGCGAGCAAGGCGGCCCTCTCCCACCTCAGCCAAATCTGGGACCAGGAGCTCGACTCCCAGGGCGTGCGGGTGCTGGCCTTCGACCCCGGCGACATGGACACCCCCCTCCACCTGGCGGCGGTGCCGGATGCCGACCGGGCGGCCCTCAAATCACCGACCGATTCGGCGAGCGAGCTGCTCACCATGCTCACCGGCCACCTCGCCCAACCGCCGGCGACGGAGGTGGCGTCGTGATCGCCGCCGATCAGCCGATCCAGCGCGCCGCCGCCGCGCGCCTGCTGGTGATCGATTCCAGCGGCGCAATGCACCGCGCCCCCCGCCGAGAGCTGGCGCGCTTCCTGGCGCCCGGCGACCTGCTGGTCGCCAACGACGCCGCCACCTTGCCGGCCAGCCTCGCGGGCCACCACCACCCGACCGGTCGAGCGATCGAAGCTCGCCTGGCGGGACGCTCTTCGCTGGCCTTCGAGGATATTCACGAGGTCACGGCAGTCGTCTTCGGCGAAGGCGACCACCGAACACCGACGGAGGACCGACCGGCCCCACCACCACTGCAGATCGGCGATGATCTCGCCCTCGGCCCACTGCGGGCGACGGTGACCGCAACCCTCGGCCATCCGCGTCTCGTCGGATTGCGTTTCGCCGGCACTCCCAGCGAGATCTGGAGCGGCATCGCGCACCACGGCCGGCCGGTGCAGTACGCCCACATCGAAGAGCCCCTGGCGCTGTGGGACGTGTGGACGCGGGTGGCGGCGGTGCCGGCGGCCTTCGAGCCGCCGTCGGCCGGCTTCCTCCTCGACTGGCGCCTGATCGCCGACCTGCGCCGCCAGGGCGTCGCATTCGCGACCCTGACCCATGCCGCCGGTCTCTCCTCGACCGGTGACTCAGAGCTCGACCGCCGACTACCCCTCGACGAGCCCTACCGCATCCCGGCGACCACCGTGCAGGCGATCACCCGTACCCGCGCCCGCGGCGGCCGCGTCATCGCCCTCGGCACCACCGTCATACGAGCTCTGGAACATTCCTCACGGGACGGTGTTCCGACACAAGGCGATGGCCTGGCCAACCAACGCATCGGCCCCAGCAGCTCACTGCAGGTCGTCGACGCCCTGATCAGTGGAGCCCACGAGCCCGGAGAGAGCCACTACGAGCTGTTGCGCTCCCTGCTCGACGACGATCAGCTCGCCGCGATGAGCGCAGCCCTCGAGGGCGAGGCCTACCGCAACCACGAGTTCGGCGATTCGGTGCTCATCGAGCGGCCCCGGCCGGCGGCCCTGGCGCTGGCCGGGTGAGCGGTGGCGCAGTGGGTCCGCGACTCCTCGCCCGGCCCGACTCAGCCGCGGCGAGAAGTCCGGGCGAAGGCCTCAATTGATGGAAGCGGGGGGAGGAGGCGATGGCGGGTCGGACGGCAAGATCGGTAGCAAGCTCTCGCCATCCTTGCTGAAGGACAGCGTATCCATCGGACACACGGTGACGCAGACGCCGCAGCCGATACAGGAAGAGGTGGCGTTGTCGAGGGTCTCCTGCTTGAGGGCATAGCGCATCACGTCGATGCCGACCTGACAGTTGCGGGAGCACTCGTTGCAGGCAATGCATTTGTCATTGGCGACGATGTGAAAGCGCGACCAGCCGATCTTGGTGAAGAATTTCGACTGGAACTGCATCAGCTTTGCCAGCGGGCACCAGTAGCGGCACCACACCTTGCCCCCCATGAAGGGGTAGACGGTGACCGGAAGAATGCCCACCAGCCAGACGTCGACCACGATGCGGTAGCCGTAGATTCCCCAGTCGGCGGTGCGCACCAAGCCGGTGACATCCTTCGCCAACATCGCCAAGGTGACCAGCGCGGCAAAGGCGAGAACCACCGTCCCCATCCACTCGAGGCGGATCGAGCGCAGTCCCTTGGGAGCGAGGTGGCGCCAGCGATCACCGAAGGTCTCGGCGAGGCCGCCGCAGCCACAGATCCAGGAGCAATAGCGCTTGCCGTGGAACAGCACCAGAATCGGAATCAGCAGGAAGGTCAGAAGAACGCCCCACACCACCCAGATCTGGGCCGGATCGTAGAAAAAGGTGTAGAAGAACAGTGGCCAGGCATAGACGATGCCGTAGGAGCGCCAGGCCTGCTCGGCGAACTGCGGGTCGCTCGCCAAAGTCTCTCCGACCCACTGATACTTCACCGCCCACTGGAAGAGGAACTCCGGGATCAAGAAGAAGAACAGCCACTGGAACGCCAGCAGGCTGGTGAAGCGCCAGATCTGGAAACGATCGCGACGATCGAGCCCCCAACGCTTGAGGGCCTCGAGGCCGAAGCCGGTCATCAGCCCGGTGTAGAGCACCGTGTACCAGAATGACCAGGGGCGATCGAAGAAGGACAGGGTTTCGAAGCCCCAGCCGCGGAAGGGCCAGAACTCGGTGCCGCTCCCGACCTTGATGCCATAGATCGAGTACCAGGCGAAAAAAGACAATCCAAGCCACGACCAGCGATCCCCGCGAACGCCGGTCGCCACCAGAGCGCCGAGCGCCGCCAGGGCCACCGCACCGCCGCCCCAGGCGACCACCGGGGACACCGTCGGCGCGGCGGCACCGAAAAGCGGACCGAGGAACCACAGGCCGAGGAATGACGCCACCGTCAATGCCGCCGAGCGCCAGGGGAAGCCGACCCAGTCGTTCTCGAGACGGATTCCGATCTTCTTGAGGAAGGCTTCCGGCAGCTCTGCTCCCACCAGCACGAAGGCGTGATCGCTACCCACCGTCGCCTCTTCCCGATGGCCCCCGCGGTCGCTCTCGATCACCGTTTCACGGCCCCGGAACTCGACCACTCGGGAGTTCAACATCAAACGAATCCGTCCCGCGGCGATGGCCTCGTCGAGATCCGCCCGGTTGCCCTTGAAAACCCGTGGAAAGTCGCCACCACGGTGCACCAGGGTGACCCGGTTGGCCTCTGCCAAGACCAGGGCCGCCTCGACGGCGCTGTTGCCACCCCCCACCACCACCAGGTCTTCATCGCGGTACTTGCGCGGCGAATAGAGGCGGTGGTACACCCGCTCCGCCTCTTCCCCGGGGACCCCGAGCTTGCGCGGGTTGCCGCGCTGACCGGAGGCCAAGATCACCTTGCGCGCCAGATGCTCGCCGCGGTTGGTGGTCGCCCGAAAGATGCCGTCGGAGCGTTTTTCGAGATCGACCAGGGCCTCTTCGACGCAGACGTCGAGGTCGTTGTCGCGCACGATCTGGTTCCAGCGCGCCACCAGGTCCTCCTTCGTGGCACCGTCGAGCCAGAGCTTGCCCTTCGCCGGCTCCGAATCGGGCTCGGCGTAAACCCACTTACCCTCGGGAAAGTTCTCGATGGTGTTGGCGATGCGCTCCTTCTCGAGCACCCGATATCGAAACCCCTTCTCCTGCAGCGCCAGAGCCGCATTGAGACCCGCCGCTCCGGCGCCGACGATCAAGACGTCGAGCACTTCCGGGTCCTGCGGCCGCTTCGCCATGGCCGGAAGGGCAGCCAGATGATCGACCACCTCGACGGCCTGCTCCATGGCGAGCTTAATCACCGGCGCCCCGGCGAGATCCCCGATGACGTGCAGGCCCTTGACGTTCGATTCGTTGCCCTTCTTGATGATCGGCCGCCGGCTCTCGCCGTTGCCACTCGTCAGAATCTCCTCCAGCTTCTTCAACAAAACGAATCCCTCTTGCAATCAAGGCTGACGGCTCGAACCGAGCCAGGAGGCGAGCCGCTCCGTGGCGCTCGCCCGGGTGGCGTAGGTCGCTCGTACCGCGCGACCTCGCCGACGGCGAAGGATCGAAGGTCCCCGCTGCCGGCTGTCATTCACTACGGACCACTCGCAGTTTTAGCCTCGGCTGCGCAGCGAGTTTCGTCGAGAGATCCGGCAAGAGGTCGCCTAGACCAGATCCGCTTCGGACGCGATGGTGGGATGGAGCGCGACCCCACAGGACAAACAGGTTTGTGCCGCCGGATGGTTGTCCGCGGAACAGGCGGGACAGCTCCGGGGAGCGCGGGTGAGGGGAGCTTTGGTCCAACCTTCGAGGTCCGGGGCGGTGCGCCGTGGGGTGACACTGAGCACCGCCAGGGCCGCGACATTGCCCAACAGACCGGCAAAGAACCACGGAATGGGAGCCAGGCCCCGCGAAACCGCCAAGACGCCACAAAGGGCGGCGCACAGCAAGCCCACGAACAGGTAGAGGCCGCCCCACATCCAGACCCGGGATGGGCGAGCGTGGGCCGGCGACGCCTCATCGAAGAGGGCCGAGTGGGCTTCGATGCGGGACAGGTAGAGGCGCGGCGAAGCCTCGAGCTCCTCGAGCATCTTCGCCGCCACGTAGAAGGTCCGCCCCTGATAGCGCAGCTCGAGAATCTCGTCGCCATGAATCGGCTGGCCGCACACCAGGCACTGCTCCCCGGCGCCGGAGCGTTCGTCGATGACTTCCCAGTCGGTGTTGGCCGGCGGAGACTGCGCCAGTCCCGCGAAGGCGAAGGCCACGATCAACCCGAGGCACACCGGACCGCGCCATCGTCGAACCCCGTGTCTCTCCTCTCCTCCACGCTGCAGGATGGTCTCTTGCTCCTTTCGAATTTCACATGATGGTAGCAGGCAACAAGCGCCCCACGGCGCCAGCGCAGAGGCCATCGGATCGCCTGCTCGCCGCCAGCGAGGGGCCGAGAGAGACGACGATCCCGGTCCGGGGCGACTCCTTTGAAACGCCGACCGCCTTCTCGCCGATTGCGCCCGGCACCAAGGCATGACGCCACCCCGACTGCCCGAACCGCAGCCCTCAGACCAGAGAGCGCAGCTCGGCGATCGAAGGATTGCCGTAGTAGCGGCCCGCGATCTCGAGGGTGGGAACTCGCCGTTTGCCGTCGTTGTGGCGCATCACCAGCTCCGCCGCCGCCTCGTCCTGCTCGATGTCGATTTCGCGGTAGGGGATCTTGCGATCGTCGAGAAAGGCCTTGGTGCGATGACAGTCGCCGCACCAGGTGGTGCCGTAGAGGGTGATCGGGGACTTTTCCATGGTCGTGACTCCGGGCTCCGGGGGAGCGTTGGCAGGTGAAATGGGATGCTCGCAAGGGTCAATCTTGGTTGGCGGTGGCGGGCTTCAGCAGCTCCGGCTCGGCCGCCCAGCGGCGACCGTGTTGCCGCCAACGTGCCGCCTCGTCGGATCGGTCGAGGGCTTCGAGGGCCGTCGCCAGGCCGCGGTACGCAGCGGTCAGCCGGGGATTCACCCTCAGCGCTTGCCGATAGCCATCGGCCGCCGCCGTCCACTGCTCGCCGAGGGCCTGCGCCGCCGCTAGCTGCAGCCAGCCGGAAGCCTGGTTCGGGCGCTGCGCGACGACCTCTTGGAAGTCCTCACGGGCTCCCTGCCAATCGCCCTCGGCAAGACGAATACGGCCGCGGTTGAAGCGCGGATCGATGCGCGCCGGATCTTTCCGCAGCACCGAGTCGAGAACTCGCAGGGCCGACGTGCGGCGCCCCTGGCCGGCCTGAGCCACCGCCAGCCAGGAGCGAGCCTCGAGGCTCTCCGGGTCGCGCTTCAGGGCCTCCGCCGCGGCTTCCCTCGCCGGCAGCAGGCGCCCCGCCTTGATGCGCAGCCGCAAGAGATCGAGCCAGGGCTCGCTGGCCGCTGGAGCCAGCCGCGCCATCTCCTGCTCGAAGAGCTCGGCGCCGGCCTGAGCGGCACCGCCTCCGGCCCGCACCGCCGACAGCGCGCGATAGAGCTGGCCCATCGGATCGCGCCGCTCCGGACGCATCAGGTGGATGCCGGTGAGGGGCGGGTCACGCTCCTGCCGCGGCGCCACCAGCTCCGGCCCACCCGGCTGCCGACGGATGAAGTGGTCCGTCATCACCACACCCACCACATCCTGCGGTCGCCGCTTCGGCATGTGACACGACACGCAGTCCTGGGAATCGATGGCGCCATCGACCCCGGCAGCCGAGCGCTGCTCGGCGGTCATCCCTTCAAGGTCACAGTCGGAGAGCTGGTGGCAACTGGCGCAGGCATCGCGGAAATGCTCCAGCCGGTTCTCCGGCGCCACCTTGCGATGTGGATCGTGGCAGGTCAGACAGCTCAGCTCGCCGGCACTCTTCTCGAAGCACAGGCTCTGCTCGAGGCGGTAGGGATGATGATTGATCTCGAAACGCTCCGGACGCGAGAACTCGGACTCTTCGACATCGACCAGCACCAGATGGTCCTCGAGGTCCTCACCGGGCCGAAAGTCGTAGGTCCCCTGCCCGAAGCGCTGCACCTTGGCGATCGCCACCGAAGGCTGCAGATGACACTGATTGCAAACGCTGTCGCGCTCGCGCGGCGCCAACTTGCCGGGATTGACCACCGATCGCCGAATCTCGTCGAGGCCGAGCAGCCCGCCGAGGGCGAGATCGACGTGCCGCGCCGCCGGTCCGTGGCAGCGCTGGCAGCCGGTGCCCGCCGGCAGCTCCATCGGGAAAATATGCGGCTGGTGAAAGCCGTCACTGCCTTCGGCCACCCGCGGCAAGGCCGTATGGCAGGCCATGCACTCGCGCCGCACCCGCCGGCTGACGCCCTCGTGATCGACGCGATCGTAGCCCGGCGACATTCCCCAGCGCCCCTCCTGCGTGTACCAGGCGATGGGAAGCTGGTAGAGCTCACCGCCGGCGTTGTGCACCAGGTAGCTCCGCGAATGGTTGCCCGAGCCCATCACCCAGTCGACGGTTTGCTCCCAGAGGTGGAGCCGTTCTCCCTCCGGCCCTTCGAGCCAGCGCCGGAAAACCAGCGCCTCCTCTTGCCAGACCATCTCGTAGGTTCGCCCGGAGGCTTGGTGACGCCACGGACCGGCGTCGAAATCCTCGATACTCTTGTCGCGGGAAGGGGCATAGAAGGACTGCGCCATCCCCACCTGCTGATAGCTCTTCGCGATCTCACCGTGGCACAGAGTGCAGGTGGATTCGTCGGCGTACTCGGAGGGCAGTACCTCCTGCGGCAGAGGATCCGGCGGCGCGACGTGCAGACCCGCGGCCGGGACCTGCGGCTGCGCCGGGCGGTCCGCGCCCAGGCCCGTGGTCAGGGCAAGGGCAGCGATCAACAACCCTGCCAGGAGGGCGCCGGAGCGCCAATGCCCGGATTTCGCATGCATCTCGGCGATAGTCTACACACCTACACCTGACGCCTCGCGGACCGCCAGCAGCGAAGGAACCCCGACGCCATCTCGGCCGCCGCGAGCCCGACGACTTTCAGGAGAATCGAACCATGGAGCTCGGCACCTTTTCCGTATCCCTCACCGTGCAGGACATCGCCGTTTCGCGCGCCTTTTACGAGAAGCTGGGCTTCGCCGTGATCGCCGGCGAGCAGGACCAGAACTGGCTGATCCTGAGCAACGGCAGCGCCAACATCGGCCTTTTTCAGGGCATGTTCGAAAAGAACATCCTGACCTTCAACCCGACCGATGCCCGCGGTATCCAGAAAGCCCTCAAGGCCGACGGAGTCAGCCTGATCCAAGAGGCGGACGAGGCCAGCGAAGGCCCGACCCACCTCACCCTCGAGGACCCGGACGGCAATCCGATCCTGATCGACCAGCACCACTAGCAGGCCGCTGAAAAAGTCCGCTTCGCGACTTTTCCAGCGCTGCTAGCTGTTTTTTCCGAGAGGGGCTACGCGCCCCTCTCCGGCCCAAGAAGCGCGGTTCTTGGGCCTCCTCTCCCGTCGCGG
>JBCCHV010000105.1 GCA_039028635.1 Acidobacteriota bacterium | reverse complement strand
GCCGCCGCGACGGGAGAGGAGGCCCAAGAACCGCGCTTCTTGGGCCGGAGCGGGACGCGCAGTCAGGGGCGCGTAGCCCCTCTCGGAACAAACAACTAGCAGGGCTGGAATAGTCGCGAAGCGGACTTTTTCAGCCCTGCTAGGGCGCCGAAGCGACCGTCGCCAGGGCTTCGAGGCGAGTCGCCTCGAACTCGTCCCCCGGATTCCAGCTCTGCATGCGGTCGGCCTCGGCGATCTCGAGGCCGCAGTGGAAGCCGAGGCGGGCGTCCTCGACCATGCCGTCAAAGCTCCACTCGTCCGTGAACTGATCGCTCGGCTGGTGGTACTGGACCCGCTCCCAGGCCTCGATCTGCTCCTTGCCCCAGCCGTCCGGGCGACCCTCGAACTCGGTCCCGGTGTCGAAGTAGATCGCCGGCACGCCGATCTTGGCGAAGTTGAACTGGTCGGAGCGGTAGAAGAAGCCACGATCCGGGAACTGGTCCGGCTTGACCGAGCGGCTCTGCTCGGCGGCGTACTTGTCGACGATGGCATCGAGGCTCGACTTGCCGTAGCCGATGAAGCCGATGTCCTTCGCCTTGCCCCAGATGTTGGCGCCGTCGTAGTTGACATTGGCGGCGATCTTGCCGGCCGGGAAGGTGGGATTGCGGGCGTAGAAGGCGGAGCCCAGCAGGCCCTGCTCTTCGGCGGCCACGAAGGCGAACAGCAGCGACCGGCGCGGCGGCTCCGGCAACTGCTTGAAGGCGCGCGCGATGGCGAGGAGCTGGCTGCAGCCGGAGGCGTTGTCGAGGGCACCGTTGTAGATGGTGTCGCCGCTGTCGTCCGGAGTCCCGACACCGAGATGATCGTGGTGGGCGGTGAACACCACCACCTCGCCCGCGAGCTCCGGATCACGGCCCGGGAGCAGACCCAGCACGTTGGCAGTCTGGGTGCGCTCGAGCTCGTTGGTCAGCGACAGCGAGGTGGTGACGCCGAGGGATACGGGAGCGAACTCACGGCTGCGGGCCTGCTCGACGAGGTCGTCCAGGGAGTGACCGCCGAGCTCCGTCAGGCGACCGGCGGCTTCCTCCGACACCCAAGCCGCCACCTGCACCCGCGCTTCGTCCCCGGCCGGCAGCTCGAACTGCGGACCGGTCCAGGAGGTCTGCACCACCTGGAAGGGATAGCCCGCCGACGGCGTGGTGTGGATGATGATGGCGCCGGCTGCCCCTTGGGCCGCGGCGCTCTCGTACTTGTAGGTCCAGCGACCGTAGTAGAGGCGACGATTGCCGTCGAAGAGGGTGGGATCCCAGTCCGGGTCGTTGTTGAGCATGAGCAGCACCTTGCCACTCAGATCCGCCCCCTTGTAGTCGTCCCAGCCGTGCTCCGGGGCGACGATGCCGTAGCCCACGAAAACCACCTCGGCATCCTGCACCTCGGCGGTCGGGCTCTGCACGCCGCTGCCGGCGATGAAGTCGTCCCAAAAGGCCAGATCGAGGTTCCTGCCGCCCTTGCGGAAGGACCAGGTCTCCGGCGAATCGGTGGTGATGCCGACGATGTCGAAGGGCTGCTCCCAGGTGCCGTCGGCGGCACCCGGCTGGTAGCCCAGGGCGCCGAGCTGCTCGGCGAGGTAGCGGCGCGCCGTGGCGTCGCCTTCGGTGCCCGGTCCACGACCGGCGAGGGCGTCGTCGGAGAGATACCGAATGGGCTCCTCAAGGATGTCGGCGGTGATCACTTCGGCAGCCGTGCCGGCGGCCGCCATCAGGTCGACCGGCTGTGGTGCGGGAGCACAAGCAGTGAGCGTTAAGAGCCCGGCGGCGGCGAGCGCGGCGACCGGGCCGGAAAGAGATCCGGGGCGGGTAGTTCGCAACATGGGAGTCCTCCTGAGATCAGAATTCAGCGCCGCGCAGCCTACCACGGGGCTGACACGCCCCTGGAGCGCCGGAGGGCCGCGCAGGAAGCTGGCGGAGGGCGAGAAACCGCGCTCCTAGACCTCGAGGGGGGCTGGAACAGGTCCCTTTCGAGATCGGCTGAGCAGCCTAGTTCGAGCGCCTGGGGAGGCCCTGGACGCCGTCCTCGAGGAGCTGCAGATCGATCTCCGGCTTCTGCCCCGGGGCGAGCACCACGATGCGGGTCCTGGGCAGAACCTCGCGGATGGTCTCGAGCCAGAGATCGGTGCGGGTCTGGCCGGGGGTGAGCCGCTTCTGGGCCAGCACCTGGCGGAAGCGGGCGCTGGCGCCGCGCGCCTGCTGCACCCGGCGATCGGCCTCGGCGGCGGCTTCCCGCTGCAGCTTCTCGCCCTGCCCCCGGGCCAGACTGAGGGCGCGCTCGGCCTCCCCTTCGGCATCGCTCACCCGCCGCGCCGCCAGCGCCTTGGCGTCGTTGACGTCGCGGAAGGCCACCGCCGCCTCGCGCGGCGGATCGACGCTCTGCAGGTTGACGGCGGTGAGCTGGACGCCGACGCGATAGGCCTCGAGGAGCTGCTGAGCACCGCTCCGCACCCGGTTCTGGATCGCCGCCTTGCCGGAGGTCAAGACGGTGTCGACATCGAGCCCCGCCACCACCTCCACCAAGGCTGCCCGGGTGGTCTGCTCGACCAGGACGGCGGGATCCTCGCTGGCGAACAGAAACCGCTCCGGATCGGAGACCTGGTACTGCACCACTAGGGTGGTCTCGATCAGGTTCTCGTCGCCGGTGATGAGGGCGAGCTGGGGAACTTTCTCGCCGGTGAGCTCGAGGCGGAAGACGTCCCCCGTCGCCACCTTGACGACGCGGTCGATGCCCGCCAGCCGAAAGTGCAGACCGGAGGCCACCGGCGGCCCTGCCGCCCGTCCCCAGCGCAGCACCACCGCCGACTCGCCATTACCCACCGAGTAGAGTCCCTGCATCAGCCACACGGCGAGGGCCACCACGACGATCGCCGGCAACAGCCGCCGGCGGTGCCGGCGAAGCCCCTCGAGGGCCGCCAGAATCCACCGAACGCTGGGCGGATCGTCGCCTGGCGGCAGCGGTCGAGGAGCGCTCTCCTCAGGGGCCATCGAGATTCCTCAGCAGTCGTGAATCGCTCTCTAGAAAGAGCGTCGTCTCCTCGTCGAGGATGGTCTCGTAGGCCTCGAGGGAGCGCAGGAAGCGATAGAACTCCGGATCCTGGGAGTAGGCCTCGGCGAAGATCTTCATCGCCTCGGCCTCGCCCCGGCCACGCTCCGCCTCGGCCTTCGAGCGCGCTTCGGCGAGCAGCTTCTCGCGCTCGGCGACGGCCGAGGCTTCGATCTCGAGGGCGCGTTCCTCGCCCTCGCTGCGATAGCGGGTGGCGATGCGGGCGCGTTCGGCGCGCATGCGGGCAATGACGCTGGAGCGGTTCTGCGGCGGCAGGGTGAAGCCGTTGACCTGTAGGTCGACGATCTCGATGCCGAAGCTGGCGCGGGTCAGGTCGTCCACCGCCGCCGCCACCCGTTGCGACAGCGCCCGCAGCTCGAGGGAGTCGGCGGCGGTGTTGATGAAGCTCGCCATCGGCACCGCGCCGACGGCGGCACCGAGCTCCGCCGCCGACACGTCGAGCAGACGGGCTTCGGCCTGATCGCGGCTCTTGACGGTCTGCGCAAAGCGCACCGGGTCGGCCACCCGCCAGGCGAGGAAGCTGTCCACCAGGACGTTTTTCTTGTCCGCCGTCAGCATTTCGATGGGCTCACCATCGAACACCAGCAGGCGGGCGTCGATGCGCACCACCGAATCGATCGGCCACGGCGCCTTGAGGTGCAGACCGGGACCGACGGCCTCGGCCCGGGGCGCGCCGAAGCGGGTCACCAGCGCCTGCTCCGATTCGGCGACGGTGAAGAAGGCGGTCGAGCCCCACCACAACAGCAGGGCCAGGAAAAGGAAGCGGAGCCAGCGTGCGTTCACGGTCTCTCCGGGTGGTTTTCGGGTTGGAACTCGGACGGCGGCGCCATCGGCCGGCGGACCTCGGGCAGGGCACCCGGTGCCTCGCGCCAGAGGGTGACCCCGGTGGCGGGAGTGCCCGGCGGGACGACGACCTTCGAGCGCCCGGCGAGGACCCGCTCGGCGCTCTCCAGCCACAGCAGGTCGCGCAGCAGCGAACGCTGGCCACGGAAGGCTTCGGCCTGGGCGCCGAAGCCTTCGGCCCGGCCACTGGCCTCGATCTGCCGCACCGCCGACTCGGCATCGGCCCGGGCGACATCGAGGGCCGCCTGGCCGCGCGCCTGGGGAAGCTCGCGCTCGGCGAGCTCTTCGGCCTGCAGGACGCGCGACTCGCGATCCTCGACGGCGCTCGACACGTCCCGGAAAGATGCCACCACCTCCTGCGGCGGATGCAGATCGACGACGTGCACGGAACGCACGTCGACGCCGGCGTCGAGACCATCGAGCTGCTCCTGGAGCTGATCGCGAATCGTCGCCTCGAGGACCCGTCGTTCCTCGGTCATCAAGCGCTCGAGGGGGCGCGAGGCAACCGCTTCACGGGCCGCGGCGCGGGCGTAGAGGGCGATGAAATCGCGCCGATTCTCCATGCCATAGAAAAATCGATAGGGATCCGACAGGAAGTAGTGGACGGTGAAGTTCATCTCCAGCAAATTCTCGTCGCCGGTGAGGTAGGTGGCCTCCCGCGGCCGGGTGTTCATCGCCGCCACCGGGCTGTGCCACTCGTTGGGGTTGGCGAACATCGAGATCTCGCGTCGCCGGGCAATGGCTTCGAGATCGGTGCGGAAACCGACGTCGGCCTTGCGTGGATAGTTCACCCGCCAGACGTCCAGGCGGCCGAAGGGCGGCGGCGCGGCGAAGCGCAGGCCGGGCCCCAGGGGTTGCGGCGCCACCTTGCCGAAGGTCACCCGGAAGGCGGCCGAATCAGGCGGCACCACGGCAGTTCCGGAGAGCAAGTAGAGCACCGCCAGCAATCCGGCGCAGCCCAGGCCGACGGACCACCAGCGCAGGCCGGGGAAGCGCTGGCGCAGGAAGGCACGTGCGCTGGTCAGGTTGTCGGACGCCTCGTGCAGCCCCTGGCGGGTCGCCCCGGAGAGCAGACGCCACAGCAGCAGGGCTCCGAACAGCACCACCGAGGCGGTGTGCAGGAGGCCGACCACGCCGCTCGACTCGGAGGACAGGCGCGCCGCCACCTGCCAGCCGGCGGCACCGAGCAGAAAGTCGAGGGCGAGGCCGGTGAGCAGCGCCCCGACGGCGATGCTCACCAGGTAGATGCGCACGAAGCGGCGGCCGAAGTGCTGCAGCAGGAGCACCACCGAGGCGGCGTTGGTGGCCGGACCGGCGAGCAGGAAGACCATCGCCGCTCCGGGACTCACCCCCTTGGCAACCAGAGCCGCTCCCACCGGCGTGCTCGCCGAGGCGCACATGTAGAGGGGGATGCCCGCCACCAGCAGCACTAGCATCGGCAGCAGCCCGCCGCCGGCGGCCAGGTTCTCCGGCACCAGGGCGACGATGACGCCGGCGAGCAGGAATCCGATCACCAACCAGAAGGCGATGTCGTCGAGCATCTCGACAAAGGCGTAGTGGCCCACCCGCCGCAGCAGACGCCGCAGGCCGGCGCCGTCGCGCTGCCGCACCATGGTCCAGAGATCGCCCCAGCGCACCGCCCCCTCGTCGACCGGCGCGGCGTGCTGGTGCGGATGGTGGTGGTGATGGTGATGATCGTGGCCGGCGGGCGCCGACTCGCCATGATCGTGGTCGCCGGCCGAAGCCGCGGCAGCGTCCTCGCCATCGGCCGGTTCGGTTTCCTCGCCGCGGCCGCCCTCTGACGCCGCGTCGCGACCGCCGGCGATCGCCAGCACGCCGGCGATCAAGGCGGTGAAAAAGGAGGCGATGGGCCGCGCCACGGCCATCACCGGACCGAGCATCGCCCAGGTCAAGAAGACGGCGTCGGCGCTCGATTCCGGCGTGGTGATCAGGAAGGACAGGTTGGCCGGCCGCGAAGCGCCCTTGCGCTTGAGCTCGATCGACACCGGCACGATGCCGCAGGAACAGATCGGCAGCGGCACCCCGAAGGCCGCCGCCTTGGAGACGGCACCGAGGCCCGGGCTTCCCATCCAGCGCTCGACCGTGCGGCGCGAGATCAGGACATGCAGCACCCCCGCCACCAACAATCCGAACAGCACGAAGGGGGCGGCCAGGAAGAAGGTCTCCCAGGCCCCCCGAAGCACCGCCCAAAGGGGCGTCCAAAGGAGGCTCGCGTCAGGCATCTGGCCGCAAAGCCTATCGCGGTTTTGAGGCCGGCTGTAAGGTCGTGACGACGGTCGTATACTGGCGCCCATGGCCGCGCGCTTCGATGGGGACGAGCTCGCCCTCGAGCTGTCGGTCCAGGACCTCCTCGACAGCGTGCTGCTGAAGAATCTCGGATTCAGCAATCGCGGCGGCTACGAGCGCCTCTGGCTCGGCCAGGCGATCCACAGCCGCTACCAAGAAGAGGCCCTGGCCGGCGACGGCTCCTACCGCCGCGAGGTCGCCCTTTCCCTGACCTTCGACCACCGCGGCTGGCGGGTGACGGTGAAGGGCCGGGCCGACGGCCTGCGCCGCGCCGAGGACGGCACCCGGGTGGTCGAAGAGATCAAGTCGATCCGCCGCGGCGGTCAGCTTTCCCAGGCCCAGCGCGAGCTCTACGAGCGCCAGGCCCAGCTCTACGCCTGGCTCCTCACCCGCTCTGAGGGCGAGGAAGTGAAACCCGAGCTGGTGCTGATCGAGATCGGCTCCGAAGAGATCGAGCGCCAGCCCGTCGAGTTCGACGCCCGGGCCGTCGAAGCCGGCGTCAAGCGGCGCATCTCGGCCCTCATCCGAAGCTACGAGGGCCAGCGACAGGCCGCCCGCGAGCGCGCTTCGGCGGGCGAACGGCTGCCCTTTCCCTACGCCGAGATGCGCGACGGTCAGCACGAGATCGTCGACGCCGTCGACGCTGCCCTCCACCATCGCGAGCACCTTCTGCTGCAGGCTCCGACGGGCATCGGAAAGACTGCCGCCACCCTCTACCCGGCGCTGCGCTACTGCCTGCAGCACGGCAAGCGGCTGTTCATCCTCACCGCCAAGACCCTGCAGCAAGAGATGGCTCTCGAGGTGCTCAAGCTGCTCAACGTCGAGCAGGCCTTCCGCTCGCTGCGCCTGCGCGCCAAGGCCAAGATGTGCGCCAACGATCAGGTGCTCTGCCACGAGGAGTACTGCCCCTACGCCAAGGACTACTACCTCAAGCTGCAGAGCACCGGCATCGTGGGGCGGCTGATCGACGACTACCCCACCCTCGAGCCGGACGACATCTTCGAGCGCGCCCGCGAGGAGGTGGTCTGCCCCTTCGAGATCAGCCTCGAGCTGTCGCGCCAGGTGCAGGTGGTGGTCTGCGACTACAACTACGCCTTCGACCCCTACGTCGCCCTGACCGATTTCGCCGACGACAACGACCTCTCGGACACGGTGTTGGTGATCGACGAGATTCACAACCTGGTCGGCCGCGGCCGCGGCTACTACAGCCCCAGCCTCGAAGCCGAGACCGCCCGCCGGGCCGGCGAGCTGTCGGTGCGCGGCGGCGCCCCCATCCACCTGCGCATCGGCAGCCTGTGCGCCGAGGTGGCGCGCACCATCGAAGAGGTGACCAACGGCCTCCTCGAGCTCGAGATCGGCTCCGGCGAATCCGACCGAGCGGTCGAGGCGCCGCTGCCGGAGGATCTCTTCTGGGAGCTGCGACCGGCCCTCGACGAAGCCTTCATCGACTACCTCGAGCACAACCGCGAAACCCGCTCCTTCCGCGCCGACGATCCCTTCGTGTCGCTCTATTTCGACTATCTGCGCTTTCTCAACGGCCTGGTGCTGTCGCGCGACGACGCCTTCAGCCACTGCGCCGAGCGCCGCGGCCGGCGCCACACGGTGCGCATCCTGTGCAAGGACCCGAGTCGCTTCCTCGGCGCCGCCATCGCCCGCACCCACAGCACCATCGGCCTGTCGGCGACGCTGTCGCCGTCGGAGTTCTACCGCGATCTGATCGGCTTCGAGCCTGCCCGCACCAGCTTCGAAGCCATTCCCAGCCCCTTCCCAACGGAGAACCGCCGGGTGGTGATCGACGCCACCGTCGCTACCGCCTACCGCGAGCGGCCCGCCAACTACGGTCCCATCGCCGAGCGCCTGGCGCAGTTCGCCGCCGCCGTGCCGGGCAACTGCCTGGCGTTGTTTCCGAGCTACACCTTTCTCGCCGAGGTCGCCGCGCGCATGCCCGAGGCGGGCAAGCGGGTGCTGATTCAGGAACAGTCCTCCGGCGACCGCGAGCGCCAGGAGATCCTGCACTCCCTGCGCTCGGCGATGTTCGGCGACGTGCTGCTGCTGGCGGTGGCCGGCGGCGTCTTCGCCGAGGGGGTCGACTACCCCGGCGAGACCCTCAAGGCGGTGGCCATCGTCGGCCCCTGCCTACCGGGCCTGTCCCTCGAGCAACGGCTGCTCAAGGACTACTACCAGGAGCGCTTCGACCGCGGCTTCGAGTACGCCTTCGTGGTCCCCGGGATGACGCGGGTGGTGCAGGCCGCCGGCCGCCTGATCCGCTCCCCCGAAGACACCGGCGTCATCGCCCTGCTCGATCGCCGCTTCCTCCACCGGCCCTACCGTGAGCACCTGCCGGGCGACTGGGTCGAGGACGGTAATCCCACTCCCCTCAAGGGCGAGCCGGCGCGCGCCGCCCTCGAGTTCTTCGCCGCCCTCGACGGCTCCGAATCGGTGAACTAGCAGGTTGCTGAAAAAGTCATTGGCAACCTGCGTCCGGGCCCACGAGGGCTGGGCGCCCCCGGCCCGGCGGCGAAGCCATGAGACGGGGTGGGCCCTGGACGGGGTGAGCCCCTGCGCGGGCCGCCGAAAATCGCACTTTTTCGGGCCGGGCCGCGCAGGTGAGGCGGCGCTCAGCCCCCTCGCCGGGCGCCCCTGAAGCAACCTGCTAGCAGCGCTGGAAAAGTCGCAAAGCGGACTTTTTCAGCAGCCTGCTAGCAGGTTGCTGAAAAACTCTTGACTGGGAGCATCTTTGGTCTTCAGGAGCTTCCGAGCCCGAGGGGCTGGCCGCCCGCGACGAGGCGGCGGCAAAGCCGCCGAGGACGGGGGCGCCCGGCCAGGGGTGAAGGCGCACGACATGTGCGTGCGCCTGAGG
>JBCCHV010000104.1 GCA_039028635.1 Acidobacteriota bacterium | reverse complement strand
GGAACGCGCAGGCCTGAGGGGGGGGTGCCTTTAGCCCCGAAGTAACTATCGGCAGAAAGCAGCCGGCTGCTAACCAGCGGGCGGCTACCGAGGGCGAAAGCCCGAGGCGGCGCCGAAGGCGCCGAGGACGGGGGTGAAGGCGCGCGACATGCGCGCGCGCCTGAGGGGGGCGCCTTTAGCCCTCCTGAAATAAACAGCAGGCGCTGAAGAAGCCGCCACGCGGCTTCTTCAGCAGCCAGCTAGCAGGCTGCTAACGGCGGCGGTTGTCGCGGCGGGCCTTCCACTTCAGGCCGAGGGCCAGCCCGGCGGCGGCGGCGAGAATGCCGACCATCCAGGCGCGCCGGCGGGGCGCCAAGGAGCCGAGCTCCGAGGACAGGGCCGAACGCACTTCCTGCAGACTCTCCTCGACCCGTCGGCGACTGGACTCGATCCGCTCTCGCTGCTCGCTCATCGGGGTTCCTCCTTCGATTCGCCGAGGACCTTCGGCTCGACCTCCGCCAAAAGCTGGTGGTTCCACCAATCTTGGACGTCGTCGAGGTGTCGACGCGCCGCCCGTCCTGGGTTTTCGAGGCGCTTGAGCTTGAACATCGCGATCGCCGCCAGCACCGTGACCACCAACACGAAAACTCCACTGACGATCAACCCCGCGGCCCACAACGGCACCCAGATCGCCACCACCTGCACCAGCGCGTAGGTCAACACCCCCAAGGTCCAGAAGGCGAACATCGCCGCCGCCAGCAGCAGCCCGAAGGCGATTCCGGCCGACTTTCCGGACTTGGTGAGATCGCTGCGCAGGGAGGCGATCTCGGCCCGCAACAGGTCGAAAAGGGCGTTGCCGAGCCCTCGAAAAAGTTCGATCCAAGGCTTCATCGGGTGATTTCCTGTTCGTCGAGGCACCGGCGAGACGAGCCCCGCCGAGAGAAATCATCCTCCCACAATGATCGCGAAAAGTGGAGCCGAAGGGATCAGCCGCCGACCCGAACCTGCCCGAGAACGAAGGACTCCTGGGAAGCCACCTCGTCGCGGATGCCCACCGCGACCTTGTGGTCGCCTTCTCGCATCAAGAGGCTCAAGGTGTAGACATAGTCCTGCTTGCGGGCGTTCTCGATTTCGTCCGTCGGGATGCTGATCGGAATCGCCTGCTGCTGCACCGGCGAGGTCCCTCCCTCATCGTCCATGGCGGCGATGTAGAGCCGCAGCCGGGATTCGTGAGTCTCGCCCCGGGGGATCTGCACCAGCTTCGAGATCGGAATCCGCACTTCGATGGGAACGGTGAAGAAGCGCCGGTCGCGACGCGATTCGGTGCCGAAGAAGAGACGAGCCCCGAGGGGATTGCGCTCGAAATTGAAGTGCAGCACCGAGAGGGCGCCATCGGCCATGCGGGCCTCGACGGTCTTGTCCCGGTAACCCTCCCGGTGGCGCACCCGCAGGCCCTTGCCGTTCTTCAGCTTGACCTTGATGCGGTGATACCGCCCGCGACCGGCTTCGGGAGCCCGGTAGCCGAGGGAGTAGAAGGTTTTGAAGTCGGTCGCCACGCGCTCGAGAAGGCCATCGAATCGGTTGCGGTTGACGATCGCGAAGCCGCCCGTGGTGTCCGCCACGAAGCGCAGCGGGCTCTGCAGATTGCTGGTGTTGATCGACTCGATGCCGAGGGGCTCGGAGCGACTGTTCTCGGCCGAGATGGCATTCGACACGCGCAGGCCGGCGGCATCCAGGGTGTAGAAGGTGATGCGGTTGGCGTTGGCCTGCGAAGCGAGCTCCCGAAAGCGCGCCGAGGCGTCGTAGCCAAAGGCTTCGGTGATCGCTCCGGAGCCGCTGCCGTGAATGCCGTCGACGGCATGGAACAGGTCCTGGCCGGCGACCATCGGCACCCCGTCGCTGACGTAGAGAATGGCCTTGCGGCCAGGCAATCCGGCGAGGGAGCTGGTGATCTCCTTGAGCGCGCCGATGGTGAAGCGCAGGTCGTTCTGGATGTTCTCGGCGTACCCGCGGACCCAGGTCAGGGCTTCGGCGGAAGAACGTGCGTCCTCGATGCGGTCGAGGGTCTCGCGACGATCGAAATCGCGCTGAGCGGCGTAGCCGGTGAGGCGCTCGAGCTCCTCGAGGGCCGAAGCCACCACCTGAGGATCGCGCGTGAAGGGGCGCCGAATCTTCAGCGAGCGCTCGTAGCTGACCAGCATCACCTGGTCGCCCGCCCGGACGTTGCGGGTCAGAAAGGTCCGAATGTCACGCAGCGCGCGGTTGCGGTTCGGCGGCCGGATGTTGAAGTTGTCGATGTAGATCACCAGCGAGAGCTGCTGCTCCGGCGGCAGCTCCGGCTCCTGATCGGGAGCCGCGACGGCGATCGCCTCGGGGCTTTCCTCTGGCGGCACGATGTCGGCAAATTCGCCTTCCACCGGACGACCGTCTTCGACCGCGTAGAAGTTCGAGACGGCCATCGGCTTGCCGTCCTCGAAGATCTCGAAGTCGTCCTTGGTCAAACCCGTGATGCGGTTGCCCTTCTTGTCGGTGACGTAGACCTCGACATTGACGATATTGACCTCGACGACATCGACGAAGACATCGAGATCTTGGGTCTTCTCGGCCTCAGCATCGGCCGCCAAAGCCGCTTCGCGGAGCTGACGAAGGCGTTCCTGGGCGGTGACCTTGGAGTCCTGGGCAAGGAGAGGCGCGGCACAAAAAACGCCGAGGCTGGCGAGTATCAGGCCGATGGTGAGGCTGCGAGTCAGTTTTTTCACGGGGTGATTCCTCCGTCCATCCGGGTCAGCCTCGAATTATACGAGACCGGGCGCCTTCAGGAAGGATGGTGGCGCCCTCTAGGGCACCACATCGAGCTGCGTCGACGCCGTCCGCCCGCTCGGCGGGTCGAGCAGCGACACCACCAGGCGATTGCGCTCCCGGCGCAGCGTGACGCGGGTCTCGAAGAGGGCCAGCTTGCCCGGATCGGGGACCTTCGCCAACCGCACCGGGATGTCCAGGATCGGAATGTCGGAGGCATTGCCGTCGTCGTCGAGGGCACCGATGCGCAGCTCGACCTTGCCCTCGACCCCCTGGGCGGTCGGCAACAGGGTCACCAGATCGAGGGGAATGGCGACTTTCACCGGCACCTCCATGCGCCGCCGACCGCGACGCACCGTCTCCCCCACTTCGACCAACAGGGGAGCCTCGCGCACCGCATCCCCGAACAGCAGGGCACTCTCCACCGCCAGCGTCGATTCTTCTTCGCTCGACAGCGGCCGGAAGTCGCGCCGGGCCCGCGCCGAGAGACCGGGTCGGTTGAGCTTGACGCGAATCTTGCGGCGGTCGACCTCGACCCCGGGATCGACCGTGAAGCCGAGCCAGTAGTAGGAGCGGGTATCCTCCACCACCCGCGAAAAGGCCTCCATCCGCGAGCCGTCGAGCAGCGCCCGGCCGCCGGTGCGGCGAGCCAAGAATTCGAAGGTGGAATGGGTCTCCCGCTCCCGGCGGCGCTGGCGATCGAAGCGCGCCAGCTCGTTGTTGGTCACCAGATCGGCATTCAGCAGGCCGCCGACATCGACCGGGTAGAGGGTGTAGCCGAGGCGGTTGGCGGTCTCCGCCAGGGGGTTGTAGAGCTCGTAGCCGTCCGGCAGATCGACGGTGGCGAAGGTCGGAACCTCCTCCCCCTGCACCCAAGTCGCCGGCGAGAAGGGCCAACCCCCGGAAAGCAGAATCATCACCTTGCGCCCCGGCGGACGGGCGAAGGAGCGCAGGGTGGCGTTGGCGGCGCTGACGGTTTTCTCGAGCTCGGCGGCCCAGCGCTCGCCGAGGGCGAGGTTCTCGAGGCTGAGGTTGGCCCGCCCTCCGACGTCCTGGATCAAGGCGACGTTGTCCTCGGCGGCGGCGACGGCCTCGATATCGAGATCGTCGCGATCCAGGAGGTGGAGCTGCGACTGCAGAAGCTGCCCTCGGCTGGGGCGCGCCATGGCGTCGCGCAGCACCCGGTCGAGCTGGCGCGACGACTGGCTCCAGCTCGACAGCATGGTGAGACCGCTACCGTCGAAGGCGACCAGCGCCATGCGGTCGTCGGAGCCGAGCTGCGGCAGCTGGTCGCGCAGCGACTCGAGCACCCGGTCACGGTCCGTCTGGAGCGAGAAGTTCTCGTCGATGAACACCAGGTAGCTGGTGCCGCCGACGCTGGTGGCGGGCTGGGGAGCCGCCCCATCGGCGGCCGTTGCCACCTCTTGCAGGCGCCCGCCACGAATCTCCGAGAAGTAATCGATCGCGACGTCCTCGCCACCGACCCGCAAGCGGAAGTCTTCGGGCGCCAGGCCGGTGACGCGAATCCCCTGACCGTCGGTGACCACCACCTCGACGTTGACCACCCGGACCTCGACCACCTCACCGAAGGGGGACTGGGCCGAGACCGCGCCGGCCAGCGCCACCAGAGCGATCGAGATTAGCGCGAAGAGACTTGTCCCAGGCTGGCTGAAGGAGCGCATCGCGACCTCCTCGAAGAATCCGTTGCAAGAGCTTCGCGACTCCCCGCGAGAAGCCGCGAAGCTGCCGAGACCGACTGCCATTGTACGAGCTTGTCGTGACGACCCGTTTTCAGGGGGCGACGGCGACTAGGGCCCGAGGCCCCCTCCGACCGCCCCCCATCTCCGGCTCGTCGCCGGCGACGGGCGCGTTCACTCAGCGCGCCGAAGCCGGATCGACCTCGACCTTGGTCGACAGGTTTCGGCCGCTGACCGCGTCGTGCACCGACACCACCAGCACCTGTTTCTGGCGCCGCAGCTTGAGACGGGCGTCATAGGGCACCGCCGTCCCCGGCCGCGGCTCGCGGGTCAAGCGCAGCTCGATCGGCACGGCCGGGATATCGGACTGGCGATTGGTGTCGTCGAGGGCCGCCACTCGCAGCTCGAGCTTGGCGACGTACTTGCCGTCGAAGGGCACCGCGGTGATGCCGTCCACCGGAATCGCGATGCGCAGCGGCACCTCCACGAAGCGCCGGCCGGCGCGCTCGAGCTCACCGATCTCGACCACCAGCGGGCCGAGGGCGGCGGGATCGTCGAACAGCAGAGCACTCTCTACCGCCATTTCCGTCTCCGCCTGGCGCGACAGGTCGAGGAAGCCGTCCCGCGCGCGGACCTTGTAACCGGCGCGCTTGACCTCGACGCGAATGTCGTGGCGACGATCGTCGCGCTGCCGGTCGGGCGTGAAGCCGAGCCAGTAGTAGGAGCGGGTGTCGGCGACCACCGACGACAGGGCATCGAGCTTGGCCGAGTTGATCAGCGCCTGACCGCCGGTCTCCTGGGCAATCTTGTAGAGCGTCGCCTGCACTACCTGCTCACGCTCGATGGAGTTGATCAGGGTCGACTCGATGTCGAGGTCCGACGGCTGCTGGCCGAAGACGTTGCCACCCACCGACGACAGTAGCTGGCCGCCGCGCGCCGTATCGGCACCGAAGCTGCCTCCGAGGCCGGGCACGTCCACCGGATAAACCGTGAAGCCAAGCAGGTTGGCGGTGTCCACCAGCGGCGCCAGCATTTCCGGGCCGGTGCCCGTCTGACGGCTGGTGAGGGGGCGAATCGGATCGTTGACGACATAGGCTTCGGGCGAGAAGGGCCAGCCCCCGGAGAGCAGCACCATCACCTTGCGGCCGGGCGGCTGGGCGAAGCCGCGTAGGGTGGCCACGGCGGCGGTCACGGAGCGCTCCACCTGGCTGGCGATCTGGCGCGCGTAGTTGCGCTCCTCGACCCGCAGGTCATTGCCCACCAGGCCTCCGATCTCTTGCCGCGCGCTCCCCTGGCCGGCGAGGGCGATCTCCTGACCCCGCCGTTCGGCAAGGCGCTGGAGGGCGAAGGCGGGACGGTTCTGGGCCGTCCGCAGGGCGCGTTCGAGGGCGTTCTGGGAACCACTCCAGGTCGACAGCATCTCGACCCGCTCACCGTCGAAGGCGACGATCGCCATGCGATCGCCGGGGCCGAGATTGCCGAGATCGGCGATCAGCCCATCGATCACGCGGTTGCGATCCCGGGTCAAGGAGAAAAAGTCGTCGACGAAGACCAGGAAGCTGGTGCCGACGGCCTCCCCGGGAACCGCCGCCGGCACCGCCGGGACGGCCTCCGGCCCGACCGCCGCCACCGCATCGCCGCCGCGAATCTCGGCGAAGTAGTCGACCGTCACTTCCTGGCCGTCGACGATCAGGCGAAAGTCCTCCGGCTGTAGGCCCTTGACCCGCACGCCGTCGCGATCTTCGACCACCGCCTCGACGTTGACCACGCGGACATCGATGACCTCTCCGAAGACATCCGGCGAGTCGCCCTGGGCCAGGGCGCTGCCGGCGGCCGCGAACAGCACCACCAACGCGACCAAGAGTGCAACTGACGAAGACTTGAAGCTCATGACCAGACTCCTAGAAGTAACCTCATGGTGCGGCCCTCCGCGGGCCTGCTGGATTGACAACTCTCAAAAGCGAAGCGCTTGTTCCGATCGACCGATCCTTCGTCGGTCGTCCTCCCGCTTGGCCACCGGGCCCTCCCGGGCCCGCCAGCAGCCTGCTAGGGAGCGACCGCCAGGCGCGTCATGTAGCCGCGGCCGCTGGCGGGATCGTGCACCGCCACCACCAGGTCTTGCGGCTGCTTACGCAGCAGGACCTTGGTTTCCCAAGCCACCAGGCCGTTGTCCCGCGGCGCCTCGTCGAAGCGCACCTCGATCGGAATGGCCGAGACGTCCGAACGGCGATCCTTGTCGTCGAGGGCGGCGATGCGCAGCTCGAGGTAGGCCACCGGACCGTCCGCCTCGGGCAGCGGCGTGATCGCCGCCACCGGGATCTGCAGGCTCAGCGGCAGCTCGATGCGCCGCCGCCCCGCCGGCTCCGGGACACCGACGTCGACCACCAGTCCCTCCGCCGCCGGCGCATCGCCGAACAGTAGGGCGCTCTCGACCTCCATGCTGACCTCGGCGGTGCGCGACAGATCGCGGTAGGAGCGCCGGGTCCGCACCTTCAGGCCCGGCTTGAGGGTCTTGATCTCGACCTCGTAGGCGAGGTTGTCGCCGACATTCTTCGGCACGAAGCCGATCCAGTAGTAGGACCGCGTATCCTCCACCACGCGGTTCACCGCCTGCAGCCGCTGACCATTGATCAGGGCTCGGCCGCCGGTCTCGTTGGCGAGGTACTGAAAGGCGTCGTGGACGATGCGCTCGCGCTCGAAGGAGCGCCGCGTCGACCGGCTATCCTGGCGACCGGCGAAGGAGACATCGGCGCCGAAGCCGCCTTCCAAGCCGGCGACATCGACCGGATAGAGGGTGAAGCCGAGGCGATTGGCGGTGTCCACCAGAGGCCCATAGATGTGCCGCCCGGAGTAGCCATCGTAGGCGCTCAAGGGGCGCAGCAGGTCATCGGCCGCGAACTCCGCCGGCGACAGCGGCCAGCCTCCGGAGAGCAACATCATCACCTTGCGGCCGGAGGGCCGCCCGAAACCCCGCAGAGTGGCGACGGCAGCGTCGACGGTGCGTTCGAGCTGGCCCGAGATCTGGCCGGCATAGGCGCGCTCCGCGATCGACAAACGGGTGCCACCGAAGCGCACCGGACTGCGGCCGAGGCCTCGTGCCGGATCGACGCCGAAGGCGCGCCGCTCGCCGAGCCGTTGGAGCCCGAAGGTCGGACGCTCGAGGGCGCCGCGCAGGGCCTCCTCGAGACGCCGCTGGGAAGAGGTCCAGGACGACAGCATCTCGACTCGCCGACCGTTGAACGCGACCACCGCCATGGAGTCGCTCGGGCGCAGCTCGCCGAGGCCATCGATCACCGCCTTGACGACCCGGTCGCGATCGCGACCGATGGTGAAGTACTCGTCGATGAAGACCAGATAGCGGTTCTCGACGGTCTCACCGGAGACCGCCGCCGGAGCCCCGGGCAGGGCACCGTCCCGAGCCGCCACCGCCCGGCCGCCGAGTACCTCGGTGAAAAAGGCGATCTCGGTCTCCTGGCCGTCGATGATCAGGCGCAGGTCCTCGGGCGCCAGGCCGGTGACCCGCACTCCATCGCGGTCTTCGACCACCACCTCGAGGTTGACCACCTTGACGTCCACGACGTCGCCGAAACCCGGCGTTTCCTGGGCCGAAAGGGACGCGACGACCCCTCCGAGCAATAGCATCGAGAACAACAGTGCTGAGATCTTTCGCTGCATGGCTGCACCTCCTCGCTGGATGACCCGGTGCGAAGCACCTTGGGGGCTGTCTTGAAGCAAGCCCTGTGCCAGCCAATTCATGGTCTGCGAACAGGAGCGAACAAGGCCCCCCGTCCTCACCCGGGGACGGCTGCCGGCGACCAGCGTCTCCACAACAGGCCGGAGCTTGGTGCGACGGGGATTCAGGAGAGGTCGAAGAGGTGGTCGACCGGGCCGCGGCCGGCGCCCAGAGGATAGGCCGCCGCCAGCGCACCGCGCAGGTAGTCGATGCTCCCCCGCACCGCCGTCACCAGCGACTCGCCGCGACCGAGTCGGGCCGCCAGCGCCGAAGACAGCGTGCAGCCGGTGCCGTGATCGCTGCGGGTGGCGATGCGGCGATGCTCGAAAGGGCGGAACTCACGCCCATCGAAGAGCAGATCCTGGAGATCGTCGCCCGCGCCGTGGCCGCCCTTGATCAGGGCCGCGGGCCCGCGCGCCGACAGCGCCCGGGCCATCGCCCGTCGGGATTCCTGATCCTCACCGTCGACGCCGGTGAGGCGCCGCGCTTCAGGCAGGTTCGGGGTGACCACGGTGGCCAGCGGCAATAGCTGCTCGATCAGCGCCGCGACGGCATCGTCGCGCAGCAGCGCATCGCCGCTCTTCGCCACCATCACCGGATCGAGCACCACCGGAACGGCCGTCTCCTCGAGCCAGGCCGCGAGGCGCTCGGCGACGGTGGAGACCAGCGGCACGCTGGCCCGCATGCCAATTTTGACGGCGTCGACGCCGAGGTCTGCGAAAACCGCATCGATCTGCGCCGCCACCACCTCGGCCGGAACTTCGTGCACCGCCGTCACGGCACGGGTGTTCTGGGCCGTGATGGCGGTGATCACCGACATGCCGTAGACACCGTGGGCGGCGAAGGTCTTGAGATCCGCCTGAATTCCGGCGCCGCCGCCGGAGTCGGAGCCGGCGATGGTCAACAGCCGCGGCGGCGGCTCACGCCGGGAGATGACGCTTCCTTTCGCGCGGCAGCCGCCGCGCCAGCACCAGCAGGACGATCACCACCAGGACACTGATGATCTGGGCCAGAGTCAGGACACCGAAGAAGCGATCATCCTTGGCGCGCACGAACTCGACCAGGAAGCGCTCCACGGCGAGGGCGCCGATCACCCAAACGCTGGTGCGCCCGATGCCCGGTCGGCGCCGGAAGTAGGCCACCCCGAAGCCCCAGATGACGAGCGCCGCCAAGGTTTCGTAGAGCTGAGTCGGGTGCACCGCCATCAGTTGCGAGTCGGGAATCG
>JBCCHV010000103.1 GCA_039028635.1 Acidobacteriota bacterium | reverse complement strand
TTGCACTTCGATAGTTCGATAGCCAGGCTGCCAGAGCCTTGGCTAGCTGGTGCCAGTTTCATTAACCCATAGGCCCTCGCTTACAGTTGAAGATCCTGCTGTGTTAAAGACTGCTTGTGTGACCGACACCGTAGCGAAGCACACGTCGTCCGCCGCGGTGCAGTTGGCCTCCGTCTCCTCGATCTCGATCTCCTGGTAGGTACTCTTCAACTCGAGGATGGTGGTCGTGTTGGCGCCGTAGCACTTGATCGGGCTCGACTGCTTCCAGTACGTCTGGTTCTCGTGAATGTAGTCGTAGCTGAAGTTAGCGAACTGCGAGCCGATCGGCTTGGAGAGGAGGCCGGTGCCGTAGCCGGCGGTCAGGCCGGCACCGACGCCCATACCGAAGCCATTGTAGCTGTTGCTCAGGACTCGGCTTGGCCCTACGTGGCTCTTGTAGTAGAGAGACGTCTTAGGCTTGGCGACCCTGCCGTACACCGACTTCCCGTAGCCGGGCTGGAGTACCTTCTTCGGCGTGGACTTGATGACGCTGGTCTTCTTTTTCGTCGTCGAGCCGGTGAACCACTTCTTTTTCTTTGCCCCTGATGCGGATTGAATGGCTACCGCCAGTAGGACCACCAGAAGAAGAACTGCAAAAAGCAGCTGCTAGCAGGTTGCTGAAAAAGTCCGCCTTGCGGCTTTTCCAGCGCTGCTAGCTGTTTTTTCCGAGAGGGGCTACGCGCCCCTGACTGCGCGTCCCGCTCCGGCCCAAGAAGCGCGGTTCTTGGGCCTCCTCTCCCATCGCGGCGGCCTTGCCGCCGCCGAGCCCTCTCGGGCCCGGGAGCAGGTTGTCGATGAGTTTTTCAGCAACCTGCTAGTCGAGGTCGAAGGGGCGCTGCGGGGGGCCGTCGTCGGGGTCCTCCTCGGCGCGCTTGAGGGCCTCTTTGAACTTTTCTTCGAGCAGGCGGTCGCGGTCCGCCATGGCGGCCTTCTCGCGCTCGAAGACCTCTTCGGCCCGCTCCTTGCCGCGATCGATGCCGGCAAGGAGGTCTTCGAAGGAGGCGCCGCCGGCCGGCGGCCGCTTCGCCGGCCGGTGAGACAGGATCTCGCCGGTGGCGGCGTCGATCACCAGGTCACAGTCGCAGTCGGGGCAGCGCACGTTCAGCTTCTTCGAGTCGCTCATCGCCCCATTCTAAGGCGCTGTGGACGGTTCTCCCAGAGCCCAAGACAAGGCCTCCGAAGGTGCCCCGGCGTGGGTAACGGGATCGGGCCCCGCCTTGACACCCATCGGAGGGCTGCGTTACAAAAAGCTCAGTACCCAGAGGACCATCGAACGACCGGGGTGATTCGAGCTATGACTCGCAAATTCAAGACTTTCCTTGCCTTCTCCGCCGCCGCCCTGATGTTCAGCGCGTGCAATCAGGACAAGCCCGTCAAGATTGGCGCGGTTCTGCCCTTGACCGGGCAGTGGGAGGTGTACGGCGATCCCATCCGCAAGGGCGTCGAGCTGGCCGCCGAACAGCTGGCCCAGGATCCCGCCCAGACGGTTGCGATCGAGCTCGACATCCGCGACTCCGAGAGCAATGCCGAGAATGCCGCCGCCGTCCTCGAGGCGCTCTACGCGGAGGGCGCCTTGGCCGCCGTCGGTGGCGTCACCACCGCGGAGGCTCTGGCGATGATTCCGGTGGTGGACAAGAAGGACCGGGTGCTGATTTCGCCGTCGGCGACCTCGCCACGGCTGACCGGCATTTCGCGAACCTTCTACCGCGTGGCGCCGTCGGACTTCCGCGAAGGCGCCAAGATGGGCAACTACGCGGCCCAGGGGCTGCAGCTCACCAAAGTCGCCATCATCGCCGCCGAGTCGCCCTACGCTCGCGGCATCCAGGACGTCTTCAAGTCCGAGTTCGAGCGCTACGGGGGCGAGGTACCGGGGGTGGTGGAGTACCCCTCCGGGACCACCGAGTTCGAGCCCTTCATCGACGAGGTGCTGGCCTTCGAGCCGCAGGCCGTCTACGTCGCCGACTATGCCTTCGAGATCGCCGGCATCATCTCCGAGATCCGCGACAAGGGCTTCAAGGGCCGCATCCTCACCACTCACGCCCTGAACGCCCCGGGCGTCTTCGAGAATCTCGGCGCCAAGGCCGAGAACGTGCTGCTCACCCAGAGCGTCTTCGACGTCGCCAGCGACGACCCGGCAGTGAAGAACTTCGTCGTCGCCTACCAGGAGAAGTACGGTGAGCTGCCCAACGTCTTCGCGGCCCAGGCCTACGACGCCCTCGGTGTGTTGGCCTCCGCCCTGCAGAATGGTGGTCGCCTGCCGAACGAGTTTCAGAAGGGGATGCGCTCTCTGAGCGATTTCACCGGCGCCAGCGGAGCCATTCAGTTCGACGAGAAGGGTGACGTCGGCAAGTTCCCGCGCGTCTATGCCTTCGAAGGTGGCCAGCTCGTCGACTTCGAGAAGCGCACCAAGGAGCGCCTCGAAGAGCTCAAGAGGCGCATGGAGGAGATCAAGCGGCGCCAGCGCGAGGAGGCTCGCCGCCAGAACACCGGCTAGCCGGAGTCGGTGATTTTCCGGGGGGCCCGACGCGCCCCCCGGCTTCCAGAGCCGCCCTCGGCAACCGCCGGAGGGCGGTTCGAGATTGCGCCCACGAACCTTCGCCGGCACGGCGCCATGCCCACCGCGCCCCGCGCCACCGACCGACCTCCGGTCTCCGCCTCACCGCCCCTTTTCCCGCCGCCCCTCTCCCCACCGCAATGATCCAGCCCGCCCTTCAGCTCTTTCGCCACCGAGGCCTGCTCGCCACCCTGACGGTGCGCGACCTCAAGGCCCGCTACCGCGGCTCGGTGCTGGGATTCTTCTGGTCGCTGGTCAATCCGCTGCTGCTGCTGGCGGTCTACAGCTTCGTCTTCGGCTACGTCTTCCAACGCCCCATCGGCGGCGAGATCGAACCCTACGCCCTCTTCCTGATCACCGGCCTGTTTCCCTGGATCTGGGTCTCGGGATCGCTTCTCGAAGGCACCCTTTCGCTGCTCTCCAACTCCGGCATGCTGCGCAAGGCGGTCTTTCCGGTCGAGATCCTGCCGATGGTGGCGGTGCTCTCGAATCTGGTGCACTTTCTGCTGGCGATTCCGATCCTGCTGGCGGCCCTCGCCATCGGCACCGCCATGGGCCACCAGCTCGGGGGCTGGAGCATGCTGCTGGCGCCGGTCGTGATCCTCCTGCAGCTGCCGATGGTCTCCGGCCTGGTGCTGGCCCTGGCGGCCCTCAACGTCCACTTCAAGGACGTCCGCGACCTGCTCAACAACCTCCTGACGCTACTCTTCTTCCTCGCCCCGATCCTCTACCCGCTGAGCGCGGTGCCGGTTCCGGCGCTGCAGTGGCTGATCCGCCTCAACCCCTTCACCTCCTACACGCTGGCCTATCAGCAGACTCTCTTCGCGGGCACATTTCCGAGCCTCGGCCTGTGGGCCCAGATGGGTTTGACCACCGCGATCTGCTGGATCGCCGGCTGTTGGCTCTTCGATCGCCTGCGGGAGACCCTGGTGGAGGCGGTATGAGCGACGCACCGGCCATCCGGGTCGACGGGGTTTCGAAGCTCTACCGGCGAGTCGCCCCGGGAGCTCACTTCAAGACCCTCAAGAGCGCTTTGCTCGACCGCAGCCTGGTGCGCAACCTGAGCCGTGACGAGGCCATCGCCGCCCTCGACGAGGTGTCCTTCACGGTGCAGCCGGGGGAGGCCTTCGGCATCATCGGCGGCAACGGCTCCGGCAAGTCGACCTTGCTCAAGATCGTCGCCGGCATCCTGCAACCATCCTCCGGCCAGATCACCGTCGACGGTCGCGTCGCCGCCTTGATCGAGCTCGGCGCCGGCTTCCATCCCGAGATCTCAGGGCGCGAGAACATCTTCATCAATGGCGCCATTCTCGGCCTCAGCCGGTCCGAGATCGAGCAGCGCTTCGACGCCATCGTCGAGTTCTCGGGCCTCGAAGACTTCATCGAAGAGCCGGTCAAGAACTACTCCTCGGGCATGTACGTTCGCCTCGGCTTCTCGGTGGCGATCCACACCGATCCCGACATCCTGCTGGTCGACGAAGTGCTCTCCGTCGGCGACGAGGCCTTCTCCCACCGCTGCCTACGGCGCATCGAAGAGTTCCTCGCCACCGGCCGCACGCTGCTCTTCGTCAGTCACTCCCTCGACCTGATGGAGTCCTTGTGCGATCGCATCCTGTGGCTCGAGGGGGGAGTGCCCCAGGGCACCGGCGACCCGCGGCAGATGATCGACGCCTACCGCCAAGCAGTGGCCGAAGAAGACGCCGACCTGCACCGCCAGGAGGCCGAAGAGGAGACTCCCGAATCGGACGACGAGCCCCGCCGTTGGGGCTCGCGCCTGGCGGAGATCACCGCCGTTCGCCTGCGCTCGCCGCAAGCGCAAGAGACCCACCTGGTGACCAGTGGCGACGAGGTCGCCATCGAGCTCGACTTCGAGGCACCGCAGCGGCTCGACGACTTCGTCTTCGGCGTCGCCATCTCGACGCCGCGGGGTGTCGAGTGCTGGGGCACCAACACCGACTTGGCCGGCTACGACCCATCGGTCCTCGAAGGCCGCGGCACGGTGCGGGTGGTTTGCCCCGCCTTGCGCCTAGCGCCCGGCGAGTACTTCCTCGACGTCGCCCTGCACAGCCGCGACGGCGTGCCCTTCGACTACCGTCGCCGAGTCCTCGGCTTCACCGTCACCTCGCCGCAGCGCGGGGTCGGGGTCTACTTCCCCGAGCACCGCTGGGAATTTCCCGCCAGCGTCCACTGGCGATCCAGCAGCGACGAGTAGCCCGCCGGGCTGCGAAGCCGGCGGCCAATCCACTCCCGGCATATCGGAGTATCTTGACCATGAAAGGACGAAAGCTCGTACTCGCTCTGTCTTTGCTTCCCGCCCTGGCCGCCCTCCTCACCACTTCCTGCAGCAGCGATCGCCCGGTACCGATCGGCGTCGTCTTACCCCTCAGCGGCACGGACGCGATGTACGGCGCTCCGATCCTGCGCGGCATCGAGCTCGCCGCCGCCGAGCTCGCGCCGGCCATCACCCTCGAAGTGCTCGACAGCGCCGGCCAGCCCGATCAGGCCGCCCGCCAGCTCGCCGCCGCCTTCGATGCCGGCGCCCCGGCGGCTATCGGCGGCGTGACCACCGCCGAGGCCGAGGCCATGTTGCCGGTGCTCAACGAGCGCGAGCGCATCCTGATCTCGCCGTTCGCTTCCCGCGATCACCTGGCCGCTGACTCGCCGGGGTTCTTCCGTGTCTGCCCGACGGCCTTCCGCGAGGGCACCAAGCTCGCCAATTACGCCACCCAGACCCTCGAGCTGACGCCCCTGGCGAGCCTCGAGATGGGGGCCTCGGACCTGATGGCCGCAATCACCACGGAAGTCACCCGGCAGGGAGCGGAGTTCGTCGCCCAGGAGTCCGCGAGCTCCGAGGAAGACCTCCCGGGGGCCGCCCAGCGGTTGCTCGCCGCTTCACCCCAAGGCATCTTTCTGGCGGTCAACGGGAGCGCCCTCGAAGCCGCCGTCGGGGCCCTCCGGGATGCCGGCTTCGAAGGCTTCATCCTGACCTCGTCGGCCTTCGCCGCACCGCAGCTGGTGCAAGGAGAGCGCACCGAGAAGGTGCTCTTCGCGCGCACCGTCTTCGACCCCGCCGACGACGCTCCGCCGGTGCAGTCCTTCAGCCAGGCCTATCGCGAGCGCTACGGCGAGGACCCCGAGCTGCTGGCGGCCTACGGCTATGACGCCCTCCGCGTTCTCGCCCTCGGGCTGGCCGAGAAAGGGCGCCTGCCGGGCGAGCTGCGCAAGGGAATCCGCGCCCTCGAAGGCACTCCCGGGGTCAGCGGCCCAATGCAGTTCGACGAAAAAGGCAACGCCGCCAAGTTCCCGCGGGTCTACGCCGTGGAGGCTGGTCAGGTGGTCGACTACGAAGACTTTCGGCAGCGTCGACTGAAAGAGCTCCGGGAGCGCTACAATCAGCTTTTGCAGGAGCAAAGCCGCCGCGGCGGCTGAGCCGGCCGGCAGACGCTTCGGAAACGAGGAAGGTCCCTCTCGACACCGGGGCTCGGCCCGCGGCCGGCGGGCTCCCCGACGGGAGCCGCGACGAGAAACCGCGACCAGACGAGAGGCCGACATCTCGACGGCCCGCCCGTTCGCAGGCTCCGCCGAGCCCAGACTGAGAGGTTTCGATGGCCAAGGAGAAGCAAGGTCTCAACGTCAAGATCGACGACGATGAGCTCAAGGGGAGGTACTCGAACCTCCTGCGCATCACCCACACGCGGGAAGAGTTCATCCTCGACTTCATCAATCTGGTGCCGCCGCAGGGCATCGTCACCTCGCGGATCGTCGCCAGCCCGGGACACCTGAAGCGCATCATCGGAGCCCTCGAAGCCAACGTCAAACGCTACGAGGAGAACCACGGCCCGATTCGCGAAGCGCCGCCGCCGGATCTCGAGGGGAGCGTCAACTGAGAGGCCGAGGGATCGCCCTGGCGGTTGCGGCGCTCCTGGTTTTCCTCTCCGTCGCCCCGGCGACGGCCAAGCCGCGCAAGACCCTGCGCAAGTGGTCTCAAGGACCGGTACGCTGGCTTATGCTGCCGGACGAGGAGCGCGCCCTGCGCGAGGTGCGCTCGGACAACGAAGCCGCCGACTTCATTCGCCGCTTCTGGGAACGACGCGATCCCGACACCTCCGACGGCATCAACCCGGCCCAGGAGACCTTCTGGCAGCGGGTCGAAGCCGCCGATCGCCTCTACGAAGAGGACGGCCAACGCGGCAGCTTGACGGTGCGCGGTGGCGTGCTGGTGCTGTTCGGCTCGGCACCGGTCTTCCGTCTGCGCCAGCAGGCGGCACCGGCCCTCACCCCAGCCCGACCGCCGCGCGCCCAGGGCTTCGCCGTCACCCGCATCACCATCGAGGAGTGGGAGTACCACGCCGACGGCCTGCCGCCCTATCTCGCCGCCTTGGTCCGAGATGACGGCTACGAACGGGTGATCTTCAAGTTCCTGATCGAAGAAGATCGCACCCGCTTCGTCGAAGGCGAGGAGTTCCTCGACCTCGCCGCCATCGCCGCGATCAACCATTTCTAAAAGCCGGTCTCCTCTAGGCAACGGACCCGATGGCCATGGCCGATGCCACGGGTTCGACACGCGGTGCAAGGAATTCTCCTTTTTATCGCGTCATAAACTTATGAGGCGTTGAACGCCACAAGCTGACGTCGGCTGCCCGAAGACCGCAGCCGGTGAGACTCAATAAAGATCGAAGGAGAGCTCATGACTCGCTCCCTCTTTGCACTCTCTCTGCTGGTGGTTCTGATGACCGGATCGGCCGCCGCCAGCAGCCTATCGAACACCTTCTACGCGATCGAAGAGCCGGTCGTCGGAGAGCCGTTCCCATGGGGCGACGGGCTCGAGATCGGCCGCGCCAAGATCACCCCGAAGGCAGGCGCCCAGGGGCGCCTGCTGTGGGCCGCCGGCGAGCCGGTGGGAGTCTGGTTGGCAGGCGGCTTCGACCTCCGCTACGCCATCGACGACCGCTTCAGCGCCCAGGTGGCGCGCCGCAACTTCCGTACCGCCTCTTCCCTCGCGCCGCGCGCCGACGGCGATGGGCTGACCGCCGCCATGGCGCTGCAGGGGGCCGTGCTGTGGAGCTGGGACCTCGGCCGCGAGCAGGCCGAGAAGCAGCAAGCCACGGCACCGGAGGAAAGCGCTGGAAGTCTGCCGAGCTGGCTCAGCAAGGCCCTCGAGGATCCGTTCTTCGAATCCCCGGCAGCGAACCTGCTGGCGTTCCGCCACCTCGGACGGCCCGGCGGCCAGGTCGCCCTGCTGCACGGCAGCGAAGACTGGCTCCTGGTGGTCGATCCAGTGGTCGACCGGGAGGAACGGCTCTATCGCCTCGACTCCCTCAACGCTGCCGAGGGCGGCTCGGACTTCAAGGGCAGCTACGTCGGCTACGACCTGGCGGCCCAGCCCATCGGTCGCAACTGGTGGGACCGTCCGCAAGCCCCCTGCGTCACCACCAGCACGCGCTTGACCATCGAGAACCCGGGGGATCGCCTGGTCAAGGTCTCCTCGCGGCTCGAGGTGCAGGCCACCCGAGGCGGCCTCGGCATCTGGCGAGTGAGCCTGCGCAACTGGATGTTCTACGACTCCAAGCAGCACCCGATCACGGTCAGCTCGGTGAAGGTGAACGGCGAGAGCGCCGACTATGTGCACGATCGTGGCGAGCTCTTCATCCGCTTCCCACAACCGCTTTCGGCCGGTCAAACGGCGGTCGTCGAGGTCGAGAACCAGGGCAACATGGCCTATCGTCCGAACAATGACAGCTATTGGTCTCTCGGCACCTGGCCGTGGTACCCACAGCCGCCCCTGAACGGCGAATTCTCACAGCTCGAGATCGAGCTGCGGGTTCCCCAGCCGTTCACCCCCTACGCCTCCGGCAAGACCGTCGAGCGCACCTCCGGGGATGGTTTCTCCCGCGTCAAGACTCGTCTCGACAAGCCGATGCAGTTTCCGGTGGTGGTGGCCGGCAAGTACACCGAGGTCGCCAGCTCGATGAACGGTATCGACGCCTCGGTGGCCGCCTACGCCGGCGGCAAGGAGCGCGCCTCGAAACAGCTCCTGAAGAACTTCCACGCCGCCGCCGACTACTACAGCAAGCTCTTCGGCGTGCCCTTGCCCTTCACCGAGATGAATGTCGTCGAAATCAACTCCTGGGGGTTCGGCCAGGCGCCCCCGGGAGTGATCTTCATCACCCGCGAGGCCTACGACCCGATCGGCAACATCACCAGCCGCTTCTTCTCTCAAGGGGTCAACGAACGCTATGTCCACGAGGTTGCCCATAGCTGGTGGGGCCACGTCATCAAGATGGACTCCCTGGAAGAGCAGTGGCTGACCGAGAGCTTCGCCGAGTACTCCGCGGCCCTCGCCCTGCAGGCGATGCGCGGTGGCGGCAAGAAGGGCCAGCGCGAGTTCGACAAGCTGCTGCGCCAGTGGCAGAGCCGCGCCCGGGAGATCGATGATGGCGGCAGCATCTATCTCGCCAACCGCCTCTCCGGCAAAGAAGACCGCGACTTTCGCGACCGTACGTTCCTGCTCTACGCCAAGGGGCCGCTGGTACTCCACGCCCTGCGGCAGGAGCTCGCCAAGCAATACGGCAGCGCCGAGCAGGGCGACCGCTACTTCTTCGCCTTGCTGCGCACCCTGACCACCAACTTCAACGTCCAGTTCGGCGAAACCCGCCACCTGGTGGGCATCCTCAACGAGATCACCCAGAAGGACTGGCAGCCGTGGTTCGAAAAGTACGTCTACGGCACGGAGATGCCGAAGCTGAAGTGAGGCTGGAGCCGGCGCGGGGTTCTCATACCGCCCCGCCCGGGCGACACCCCCAGCCCACGGAGCGGCCCCCCACAAAGTAGGTGGGCCAGGGCAAGACGAACAAGACC
>JBCCHV010000102.1 GCA_039028635.1 Acidobacteriota bacterium | reverse complement strand
CGCCGAGCCCTCCCGGGCTCGGTCGCAGGTTGCCGATGACTTTTTCAGCAACCTGCTAGAGGTAGCCGAGAGCGCGCAGGCTCTCGAGGTACTCCTCGTCGTCCGTCGCGCCCGTCGGATCCGGCTGTCGTGGCCCAAAGCTCGCAACTTCGAGAGACGGCAGCGGCCAGCTACAGCCGGCGACCGGCGCCGGCAGCTCGCCGCTCTGCGGCAGGCCGAGGGCGCGCAGCAAGGACGCCGCGACGGCTTCCGGCGCGACCTCTCCACGGGCTCCCCGGCAGGCTCCGGAGCGCGCCACCAGCACCCGTCCGGCACCGCCGCGCCGACCGGGATCGACCACCCAGACCACCGTTGCCGGCTCGCCGTCGAGCTCGGCCATCACCGTGCCGATCAGGCGATCGGCCGCCGCCAGCTCGTCGCGCACCAGATCGGCGAAGGCCACCGCTCCACCACTCCAACCGTCGGCGGCGAGATCGAGGGCCGACAGGTAGACGGCGGCGGCGCGCGGCTGTAGCTGGGTGAAGCCTTGGCGGAAAGCCGAACGATAGAAACGGTCCGGTAGCAGGGCACGGTCGGCGACCGCCTGAAAGGCCGGCACTTCCGGCACCAGGGTCTGATCGTCGGCCGACTCGCCTCGCCAGGCCTCGACCTCGGACCGACGGCTCGCCGGCGCGACCACTCCGGCGACCCCCTCGGCCAGCATCTGGTAGGCGCCGTGGGAAACCACCAGACCGGGCAGCTCCTCGGCCGGGAAGGTCGTCCACCAGTTGATCGCCAGAACCGGGGCACCGCCGCGCGAGGCGAGCTCCCAGAAAGAGAACACCCGGCGCCGGTTGGAGAGCACGGGCGCGTACTCGGCGAGGCCGAGGGGCACCTCGACGCCTTGCCAGAAGCGGCGTAGCGGCCCGGACTGGCTGAGCGGCGTCGCCACGCCGAGGGGGCGGAAGCTGTCGAGGGCGGTGACGCCGTGGGAGGGCGAAGAAACGCCGGTCGCGATGCGGGTCCAGAAATCCGCCGGGGGCCCGTCCGGTCGCTGATAGTCGAACCAGCCGGCGCCGGCGCGGCGCAGGGCGGCCACCGCCGGCAGCTCGCCGCGACTGAGGAGGTAATCCACTTCCTCACCGAGAGCGCCGTCGATGCCGATCAGGACCACCCGCTCACCGGGACTGGCCGGCAATGCCGGGGGCGCTTCCGGTGGCCGTTGGTTGACCGCCATCAGGGCCGGCAAGACCGGCACGAAGGCCGCCACCAGCACCGCGACGGTCGCCCGCCGACGCGACAGGAAACGACCGCTCGGAGTGCGATGGGTGAGTCGAATGGCGAGGGCCAGCAAGCCGTCCGAAACCAGTTTGATGACGGCATAGAGGGCCGGCAGCAGGGCGAGGGCAGCGAGCACGATCCACCAGGTCGGCCGCCCGGCGAGGAGATCGCGCATGCGCCACAGGAAGACTCCGAGGACCCCCGCTCCGAGCAACAGGGCGGCGGTCAAGCTGAGGGTCTCGATGCGGCGCACCGGATAGATCCGCAGCACCACCACGAGAACGGCACACAAAGCCAGGAAGGCCAAACCGGAGAGCAGGGTCGCCGGCACCAGCAGATGCAGGAAGAGGGGAACCAGATCGAGGGGCGTGCGCTCGAGGTTGCCGTTGGCCGTCGCCAAGGCAAAGGCCGCCACCAGGGCGACCAGACAGCCCACCAGGGCACCGACCCGCAAGGCCAGCTCGATGATGCCGAGCCAGGAGCGTTGTGGCCGGAAGGCATCCTGCAGCAGAAAGCGGTCGAAGCGATCGCTGAGATAGCCCAGCCGGCGCAGCTCCGAGCGCACCTGCTCGAGGTCCCGCGAGCCCCGACTCAAGGCTGGCTCCTGCGGATCACGTCCAGCCCCTGTGCTGCTGAATTCCCTGCATGGCGATGCAATTCTAAGGTCGCCGAGGAAGGTCAGTGACCGCGGTGGCGCACGAACTCGGCGAGCTGACGGAGCATGGTGGCCCGCCGCCCGAGGGGCGCCAGCGATTCGATGGCGAAGTCGAGCAGCTCGGCGGCGAGGGTTTGAGCACCGTCGACTCCCAGCAGCTTGACGAAGGTCACCTTGTCGCTGTCCTGACCACTGTCCTTGCCGGTCTCGGCGGAGCTGGCGAGGACGTCGAGCAGGTCATCGGTGATCTGGAACGCCAGACCGAGATTCTTGGCGAAGCGGGTCACCAGCTCGAGATCCCGCCGCCGCGCCCCGGCGGCCATCGCTCCGAGCTCTCCGGCGGCGATGAACAGAGCCCCGGTCTTGTGGCTGTGAATGTACTCGAGGGTCTCGAGGTCGAGCTCTTCCGGCTGACTGCGCAAATCGAGCGCCTGGCCTCCGATCAATCCATGGGTCCCGATGGCGGCCGCCAGATGGTGCACCATGTCCTCGCTGGTGTAGCGCTTCAGCGGTAGACGCTGACCGCACTCGGCGACCACCGCATAGGCGCGGCTCAGCAGCGCCAAGCCGGCGAGCTGCGCCATGTCTTCACCGTGGGCGCGGTGAGCCGTCGGGCGGCCGCGCCGCAGGGAGGCATCGTCCTGCGCCGGCAGGTCATCGAAGATCAGCGAGCAGGCGTGCACCATCTCGACCGCACAACCGAGATCGACCACTGCCTCGTGGCGCGAGCCGAAGATCTCCGCCACCGCCAGGGTGAGGATCGGCCGCAACCGCTTGCCCCGCCCGGTGAGGGCGTAGTGCATGGTGCGGTGAACCGGGCCGGGACGCTCCTCGAGGCCCGGGATCAGCTCCGGCAAGCGCTGCTCGACTCGCGCTCCGAAGGCGACCAGCGCCCCGCCGAGGGCAGGAGCAGTCATGCCCCACCCTGCCGCACCGGGCGGGAGAGAGGATCGATCGACAGACGGCGAGCCCTCATGGGCGGTTCCTCCCGTGGGACCCGAGGAGGTCCGCAGGCGCGTTGGAACAGGTCGAATCGATGGGAAGGGTGATCGCCGCCACGATCGTCCGACCGCGGCGGCGTTCCGATGGACGCTCCCGACGGCGAGCCGACAATGGCGGCCCGGCGCGAGAGCCGGACGGCGATCAGAAGCTGTGGACCGCTTCGTCCTCGTCGTCGAAGGTCTCGAAGACGGTGATCAGCTGCGTCACCTGCATCAGGTCGGCGATCTTCGCCGGCATACCGAGCAGCTTGAGCTTGCCACCGCGGTTGGTCACCGTGGTGTAGGTGCTGACCAGCTCGCCGATGCCGGACGAGTCGATGGTCGCCACGTCGGCGAGGTTGATCAGGACGTTGCGCGCGCCCGCATTCAGCGCCTCGTGAACCGCCTCCCGCAGGGCGACGTCTCCGACTCCGATAGTGATCTTGCCCTTGGCGTCAAGGATCGTGACGTTGTCACGATGCCGTGCACTGATCTTCATGCTCTCTAGCCCTCCTGGTCTCCGCCCGCCCCGGAGGTCGGTTCGGGCTCCGGGTCCATCCCCGGGGTTGCCGCCGACGCCGTGGATCCTGCGGAGGCCCCCGGAGCGACCCGCTTGCGCAAGGTCACCCGTGTACCTCCCTGAGCCCCGGTATCCCAGGCGACGCCATCCATGAACTTCTCGATATAAAAGATCCCCCGCCCGTTGGGCCGGAGCAGATTCTCGGGTGCGAGCGGGTCCTCGACCCGCACCGGGTCGAAGCCCTCTCCCTGATCCTCGATACGCACCACGACCTCGTCGCCTTCCAAGGCCAACGCGACCTCGACGCGCTTGTCCGGGTCTCCTTGATTGCCGTGCTTGATGGCGTTCGCCACGGCCTCCCGAACCGCCAAGTCGATCCAGTGCCGGAGGTCTTCGACGACCCCCATCCGCTCGAGCGCGTCGTTCAAGACCACTTGCACGATCTCGACATTCTCGAAACGGCTTTCGATGGCGACGTGGAACTCGAGGGACTTGGCTTCAACCACCGACGGAGCTTACCAGATCGGCCCCCGCCAGAGCCGCCGGAATGACCACCAGAAGCTGGATCCCATCGAACAGGGAATGGGCCACGATGGCGGCCACCACGCTGCCCCGGGAGCGGGCCAAATAGGCGTAGATGAGAGACAGCACGGTGACGCCCACCAGCAACACCGGAGAGCCGTAGGCGATGTGCGCCAGGACGAAGAACAGGGTCGACAGACCGACTCCGAGCTGCGGCTGCAGGAGGCCGCGGAAGAAGGTCTCTTCGAAAATTCCGGCGGATAGGCTGACGGCGAGGCGCAAGACCCACGGCAGGCCGGCGAGGTAGACCACCAGGTCGGGAGGTCCGGCGTTGGTGAGGGCGTCCCAGCCGAAGCGCTGCAACAGCCCCGCCACCAGCAACGAGGCGACGAGCACAAAAGCCCACGCGAAGATCCCCCAGACCAACCCGACGCGCAGCTCGCGCCACCACCGCCGTTCGCGCAGGCGCAGCACCCGCAGCGCGTCGGACCAGTCGCCGCCCTGACGGGCGAGCAAAGCCCAACCGAGCAGGATCACCGTCAGCAGGAAAGGCAGCAGGAAGAGCTGCCAGGGGGTGAGGGTCTCGACGTCGACTTCGGCCGCCGACGGTGCCATCGCCAGCGGCGTGAACAGGGCGGCGAAGAGAAAGAAGGCCACCAGCGCCAGCCCGAGGGCCCGGCGACCGGGATGGCCGAAAGCCGGCGGCAAGGCTTCCGGATGGCGCCGGAAGCGCAGCTCCAGAAGGGCGACGGTCAACGCCGTCAGAAGGAATGGGGACAGAGGACGCAGGGCGTCGAGCATAGGAACGCTACCGCCCTGACCTTAGATTTTGCGCTTCTGGCGGTAGGTGCGCAGAATCATCTGCGCCGTCCGGAGCCGCTGCAGGCGGCGGTTACGGGCCTGCACCGCCGGCAGATCGTCGATCGCCGGCTGTTGCCCGCGGATCTCCCGCATCAGACGATCGAGCTCGAAGCGCAGCTTCTCGAGATCGGCCCGATCGAGGCGCAGGAAGGAGCGCTCCGTGACCAGGAAGTAGCCTTCCGAGATCTCCCGCACCATGGCGTAGGCGCTGCCGCCCGGGAAGGTTCCCATGGGGCTCATCATACCTTCCCGTGCAGGGCCCGGACCGTGGTAGAATTCGGCCTTGGCCCGAGCTTCGTGCGCGGGTCGATGAACCCGCATCTCAGGAATCCCCAAGGAGGTCCCCAGTGAGTCGTTTCCCCGGCGTGGACTTTATCGATTTGGAGGCTCTTCTCAGCGAAGAAGAGCGTATGGCGCGCGACACCGTGCGCGCATTCGTCGACGACAAGATCAAGCCGATCATCGAGGAATGTCACCGCGACGGCCGCTTCCCCATCGAGCTGCTGCCGGAGATGGGCGCCCTCAATCTCTTCGGCGCCACCATCGACGAGTACGGCCTCCCCGGACTGAACAACGTCGCCTACGGCCTGATCATGCAGGAGCTCGAGCGCGGCGACTCGGGCCTGCGCAGCTTCATCTCGGTGCAGAGCTCGCTGGTCATGTACCCGATCTATGCCTTCGGCTCGCAGGCCCAGAAGGATCGCTGGATCCCGCCCCTCTCCACCGGTGAGGCGATCGGCTGCTTCGGCCTCACGGAGCCCGACTTCGGCTCCAATCCGGGAGGCATGCGAACGCGCGCCCGCAAGGACGGCAACGAGTGGGTGCTCAACGGCTCGAAGCAGTGGATCACCAACGGCTCACTGGCCGACGTGGCGGTGGTCTGGGCCCAGACCGACGACGGCATTCGTGGCTTCCTGGTCGAGAAGGGCACCCCGGGCTACACCGCCACCGACCAGCACGGCAAGTTTTCGCTGCGCGCCTCGAACACTTCCGAGCTCGGCTTCGCCGAGTGCCGCATCCCGGCGGACAACATCCTGCCCAAGACGGTCGGCGTCAAGAACGCCCTGATGTGCCTCAACCAGGCTCGCTACGGTATCGCCTGGGGCGGTCTGGGGGCGGCGATGGACTGCTACAACACCGCCCTCGAGTACTCCAAGGAGCGCATCCAGTTCGGCGGTCAGCCGATCGCCTGCCATCAGCTGGTACAGGAAAAGCTGGTGTGGATGCTGTCGGAGATCACCAAGGGTCAGCTGCTGGCGCTGCAGATCGGTCGCCTCAAGGACCAGGGCAAGGTCAAGCATCACCACATCTCCCTGGGCAAGCGCAACAACGTCTGGGTGGCCCGCGAGTCGGCCCGCCTGGCGCGCGAGATCCTGGGCGCCAACGGTATCGTCGATGACTACCCGGTGATCCGCCACATGCTCAACATCGAGTCGGTGTTCACCTACGAGGGCACCCACGACATTCACGGCCTGATCCTGGGCGAGGCGATCACCGGCATCGCGGCGTTCAACCCTCCGACCCAGAACGTCAAGAAGGCGGTCGCCGTCACCGAGAGCACCTGATGAGTCTCGACCAGTCCTTCGAGCTCGACTTCATCCGGGTCACCGAGCAGGCCGCCATCGAAGCGGCCAAGACGATGGGTTTCGGTGATCGCGAACGCTCCGACCGAGTCGCCGTCGAGGCGATGAGGCGCGAGCTCGATGAGCTCGAGATCGCTTGCCGAATCGTCATCGGCGAGGGCGAGCGCGATGAAGCACCGATGCTGTATATCGGCGAACAGCTCGGACGGGGCGTCGGTCAGGAAGACGCCTTCGCGGTCGATATCGCGGTCGATCCACTCGAAGGCACCAATCTCTGCGCCACCGGCACCAACGATGCCACCGCCGTGCTCGCCGCATCCGAGCGCGGCGGTCTGCTCCACGCCCCGGACGTCTACATGGACAAGATCGTCGTCGGGCCGACGGCCCGGGGCGAGGTGCACATCGACGCGCCGGTAGCGGAGAACCTGCGCGGAATCGCCCGCGCCTTCAAGCGCGAGGTCAGCGACCTCACCATCGTGGTGCTCGACCGCGAGCGCCACGCCCAGCTCATCGACGACATCCGCAGCGCCGGAGCCCGTATTCGCCTGATCGGCGACGGCGACCTTTCGGGCGGCATCGCCGCCGCCGTTCGAGGCACCGGCGTGCATGCCGCGATGGGTATCGGAGGAGCCCCCGAAGGAGTGCTGGCGGCGGCCGCCATGCGCTGCCTCGGCGGCGAAATCCAGGCCCGCCTGCGAGCCCTCAGCCCGGATCAGAACGAGCGTCTCGACGCCCTCGGGATCCACGACCTCGATCGCATCTATCGCACCGAGGACCTGGCGCCGGGCGAGAACATCCTGTTCAGCTGCACCGGCGTCACCGATGGCGAGCTGCTGCCGGGGGTGCGCTTCTTCGGCGGCGGCTCGCGCACCTCCACCCTGTTCATGTCACGGCGGAGCAACATGATCCGGTTCGTCGATACCATTCACCGGGTCGAGGGCGATACGCCCATCCGCCTGCACTGAGGGAAGCGATGATCAAGCCGGACCATTGGATTCGCCGCTGGGCCGAGGCCGGAGGGGTGACGCCCTACGAGCCGGCCCAGGTCAACTCTGCCAGCTACGACGTGCGAGTGTGCGATCACTGGATCTGCCCGACCCGCGATCCGGAAGACTTCCGGGCCGACGAGGTCAAGCTCTTTCCCGGCGAAGTGCTCCTCGCCTCGACCCTCGAGTACGTCAAGATTCCGCGCCAGGTGGCGTGCGACCTCAAGCTCAAGTCGACCCTCGGCCGCTTGTGGATCAATCACTCCCTGGCCGGCTGGTGTGACCCCGGGTTCGAGGGCACCATCACCCTCGAGCTCCAGAACCTCGGTCCGGAGCCCTTCGTGCTGGAAGCCGGCCGCCGCATCGCCCAGCTGATCTTCATCACGATGGAAAGCGAGCCCGAAGTGGCCTATGGCGATCCCGGCTCGTCGAGCCATTATCAGGGCCAGCAGGGGACGACGCCGGCCCGGCCCTGAGGCGCCCGCCGGCTCCCGCGATTCTCGAGCCGACCCGTGCGGCTATAATCCTGAGTCCACGCGAACCAGCGATGAGCATCACCGGCAATCTCAAGACGATGCAGCTCGCCGAGCTGCTGCAATGGCTCTCCCAGAGCAACAAGACCGGTACGCTCGTCATCGACAGCCAAAAGGTCACCAAGAAGGTCTACTTCCGGGACGGACGAGTGATCTCCTCCGCCTCGACCGATGAGAAAGAGCACCTCGGCCACTTTCTGATGAGCCGTGGCCTGATCGGCGAGACCGAGCTCTCGAAGGCGATCGAGATGCAGGAGCGCACCGGCATGCTGCTGGGCAAGATCCTGGTCACCATCGGCGCCATCGACGAGAAGACCCTCCACAAGCTGCTCCGCCTCAAGGCCCAGGAGAGCATCTACGACATCTTCACCTGGCCCGAGGGAGAGTTCCGTTTCATCGAGAACGAGCTCCCCAGGAACACCATGATCGCCATCGACCTCGATGTCACGGTGATCATTCTGGAGGGCGTTCGCCGGGTCGACGAGTGGCGCCGCATCCGCGAGTTCATCCCCACCACCCGCGCCATCCCGGTATCCGTGGGCGAGCTCAGCGAGCCGAGCAATCCGGCGGCGCAGAAGATCCTCGACCTGATCGACGACCACCGCACCGTGGCCGAGATCTGCCTCGAGACCCACTCGAGTGAGTTCAATACCTGCAAGGTGCTGCTCGACCAGGTGCGCAAGAAGCGCCTCAAGATCGTCAAGCCACGCTGGGACGGTGCCGAAGCCGGACACAACAACAACTCCGCGGCGATCGGTGCCAAGGCCTTGCTCGACGCCGCCGCCGTCCACCTGACCGCCAAGCGCTACGAGCACTCGGTGCGCCATCTGCGGGCTGCCGGCAACCTCGAGCCCGAGAGCCGCGAGATCAAGAAGGCCGCCGAAGCCGGCGAGGCGCGGATCCGCGAGGAGCTCGAGGCCCAGGGCATTCGGGTGCACTCGATTCCCAAGCTGTCGACCAGCCTCGAGGATCTGACGTCGTCGAAGATCACGCCGCAGGAAGGCTTCATGCTGACCCGCATCGACGGCAACTACGACATCCGCTCGATCATCAAGATCAGTCCCCTGCCGCAGCTCGATGCGCTGCTGGTGTTCTGGCGCCTCCATCAGGCCGGCCACATCACCCTCGAAGAAGCCTCTAGCTGAGAGCGAGCGCGACTGCGCCCGGCGAGGCCGACGTGTCGATCGCGAGCGGGCGCTTGGACCTGCCCTGCCGCAGGAGGATCGACGTCAGCGCAAGAAACTGAGAGCCAATGGGTTTCTCGGGCGAACCTCTTTTTCGATTCACTCGCCTGGAGGAAGCGCTCATGGTGCCTCGTCGTCTCTCTTTCGGTTGGTTGTGGTTCCTGACCTTCGCCGTCGTGCTGGTCGTCCCGCCCTACGCCTCGGCACAGATCTGCGGCCACGATCGGGTGGAGGAAATCTCGCCAGGGGTGATCTACAAGGTGGTCAGCCCGTCGTGGAGTCTCGACATCGAGATCAACGGCTCGAATCTCTATGTCTTCAAACTCGCCGCCGGTCCCACCGGTACCCCGCGGGTGGTGGTCTTCGGGCTCGGCAACGGCGATGGTAGTGGTCCCGGCTCGGACGATTTCTTCGCCTACACCGGACGGCGGCCGATGACCGAAGCGAGCCTCGATCTGGCGGGCGTGCTGGCGGTGATCGACAATCCCTCCTGCTTCGGCCTCGACTCCGGCGCCAAACCATCCGTCGATACCCGCTTGATCGCCCAGCACGCCCACCTCGACCACGCCAATCAGGAAATGGTGGAGGCGGTCAAGGCTTCAGCCCTCCGCTTCCAAGCCGCCCACTACCATGTCCGCGATCACCAGCTTCTGACCTGCGAGGGCAGCTACGAAGGCCAAGAGCTCGAGGACACCCTCAACTGCGGCTTTCAGTTCGACGGCCCCGAGGATCAGAACCCTTTCCGCGGACACCCCTACCGGCTGACGATTCAGTCGGCCGACTGGCAGCCCCTGGGGAGCGCCAACGACCCCGAGTGCCAGACGCTGCTCAGCTTCAACCTCGCCGACGGCCGCCAGGTGCGCATCGAGGCCGATCGCGGTCATACGCCGGGCGGCCTGGTCTTGGTGGTCGATCCCCAGGCCGGCCACGGCGGACTGGCTTTTCTGAGCACCACCCGCGGCGCTTCCCACTGCCGCTATCCGGGTTATTGGGAGCTCGAGCCGCATAACTTTTCTTAAGGGGGGCTAAAGGTGGACCTGCCCCGATCTTGTAGACGTTTATCAGCCTAGAGATTTCTCTTTCTCAGCAGGCAGTTTAATCGCGGTGGCAGTGGTCGCGTCCACACTCGACTTCCATGACGAGTGTGTGACAGATGTGAATTTGTTGGGCACAAGGGCACCATCCCTTTGCCATTGGTGTCATGAGTATGAAGGTATTGTGCGGAGATACTCCTT
>JBCCHV010000101.1 GCA_039028635.1 Acidobacteriota bacterium | reverse complement strand
TTGCGCCCCCCGAAACGCCGCGCCCCCATCAGCCCGCTTAAAAACTCCTCCGGCATCCGCAAGAGACCCCGCGCCCGCATGGGCGTGGCGGCGCCTGCGGCGCCGAGGACGGGGGTGAGGTCGCACGACAGGTGCGTGCGACGGAGGGGGGCGCCTTTAGCCCCCCTGAAACGAGCCCCCCTGAAACAGCAGGCGCTGAACAAGTCGCGCAGCGACTTGTTCAGCAGCCGACTAATGACGCTCGTCGAAGAAGGCCCACAGGGCGCTGCGGAAGAACCGCCGGCGCTCGTGGCGATCGAGGACGTGGTTGCGGCGCAGGTCCCGCATGCTGCGGGCGACGCACTTGAAGTAGCGGCCGAAGGACGGCTCGTCGATGCTGCACGGAATCTCCGGGAACAGAATCGACTCGCCATCGCCGACGTAGTACAAGCGATTGCGCACGCCGCCCGGCCACAGGACGTCGACGGTGCCGTAGTGGGCGCTGCCGAGGCCGAAGTTGGCGGCCAGGCTGTCCTGCGAGGAGTAGCTCGAGCCGGCGACGATGGGGCGCATCGAGGGAGCCCCGTCGGCCGGCGTGAACGACACCACGGCGCCGACGGCGTCACGGTTGACGCTGCCCTTGCGGGTCAGATCGACGGTGCCGAGGGCCTGCACTTCGACCCAGCCATTGCCGTTGTCGGCGCTGTTGATCTCGACCGACAGGGTGCCGTCCTCGAGCACCGGATCGATGTAGGTCTGGAACCCCGGATTGACACCCGGATCGAAACCGACCTCGAATCCGGCGACGTCGTCGAAGGGCGAGCCGAAAGGCGGCAGGACCACCCCCGCGAAGGGCACGAAGACGTTCTCCACGACGTCGTAATTCGACACCGAGACGATGTCCTCGAAGCCGTCCTGGTTGAGATCACCGACGGCGACACCCTGCACCGTCCGCACCTTGTGGTTGGTGCTGAAGGCACCATCGTCCCAGGTGAAAGTGCCGCTGCAGTCCCCTTCGTTGCGCAGCAGGGTGCCCGGATTGTCCTCGATCAGCAGGGAGAAGAGGTCGACGCCGCCGTGGTAGACGATGTCGCTGTCGGCGTCGTTGTCGTAGTCGAAGATCGACACGCCCCAGCCGAAGGGGGTCATCGCCAGATCGCCGACGCCGGGATCGGTGAAGGTGCCGTCCGGATTGCCGAAGAACCAGCGGGAAGGCTGACCGCCTCCCAGGTAGCCGAGGTTGGTGGAGAAGAAGTCCATCGAGCCGTCGCAGTTGAGATCGCCGAAGTCGAGACCCATCCAGCCGCCGAAGATGTTGAGGCCGGCCTCGAAGGTGACATCGGTGAACTGGCCGGTGCCGTCGTTCTGGAAAATACGGTTGTAGCCGCGCTCCTCGGAGACGTCCTGCGGCGCACCGCCCTGGTTGTCGGCGGAGACGATGTCGATGTCGCCGTCGAGGTCGTAGTCGACCATCGCGATGGCCCAGGTGAAGGCGGCGTCCGGCATGTTCGAGACCTCCTCGATGCCGGAGCTGGCGCTGACGTCCTCGAAGGTGTTGTCACCGCGATTGCGGTAGAGCTCGTTGTGCTCCATCAGCTCATAGGTGGGCCCGATGGTGAACACCGGAATGCGGTGATCCCAGGTGTCGTAGGTGTTGGCCACCACGACATCGAGATAGCCGTCGTTGTCGATGTCTCCGAAGGAGCAGCCGACGGAGTAGCGGGCCAGGTCGGAGACGCCGGCGGTGGCGGAGATGTCGATGAAGGTGCCGTCGCCCTGATTTTCGAACAGCCGGCTGGGCTCGCCCGTGCCGAGCACCATCAGGTCTTGGTCGCCGTCGTTGTCGATGTCTCCGGCGCACGCCCCGGCGCTGTCCTGATCGAAGGCACCGACGCCGGCAGGACCGCCGATGTCGACGAAGGTGATGGTGCCGGTCTCCTCGAGCTGGCTCGAGTAGAGACTGTTGTCGGCGCCGGGACCGTTGGTGACGTAGATGTCGAGGTCGCCATCACCGTCGTGATCAAACACCACCACGCCAGGGTTGCCCCGACCCTTCTGCGGCGTGGAGTTGGTGCGAACCGACCGGAAGTCGGCGTTCGCGATCGGCGAAAGCAATGTCGAGGCGTCGCGGATCGCGATGCGCGGCGACGGCACGCGCCGGTAGTCGATTCCGGCGCCGTCGCCCTCGGCGATGTTCTCGAAGGTCACGCCGCCGTCGGCGACGGCGATGCAGGGAACGAGTACGAGGGCCGCTGCAATCAGACAACCCCGCAAGCTGTGTTGAGACAACATCATTTTCCTCCTTATGGAAGGTTCAGTGGAACAAGGACCAGGGGCCACCGGGTGGTGGCGGCAGGGTCAACGGGCGACGGCCGCGACCTGCTGCCGGTGGCGAAAATCTCGACCGCGCTGAAGAAAGGCCGTGTCGACGTGGGCGGGCTCGAACCAACGACGGGTGAAGGCCACCACCTCGTCGAGATCGAAGGGCTTGCAGGAGTAGACGTCGACGCTGATGAACTGATTCTTGGCGGAGGTATGGATCTGGATTCCGCTCTCGATGATCGGAACCCAGCCGCTGTAGCCGGGCTTGCCCGGGAAGGTGTTTTCGCAGGTCTTGAAGATGTAAGGCTGGGTCTGCTTGGTCATCTCGAGGTGGTTGCAGATCGAGTCGAGGAACTCGTATCCCTTGTCGAGATCACAGCAGACGTCGAAGTCGCAGCCGAAGCAGTCGACGATGAGCTGATAGCCCCAACACTCTCCATCCATGGTTCTTTCCTGCATGGTTCGCATCCTCCGATGGATTGATCGCGTGGCCTGGTCCGACTCTCCGAGATCGGGGAGCGGATCAAGAATTCATTGAATTAAAATTTATTAGAACTTCTCATATTGACTTCAGAGTTTATATGCTAATCTTTCCGTGCGCATATTGCAATAAATTGACTGCGGAGATCTCTGGAAACAATGGGAAGTGGTGTGAGGCTCGGGGCCGAGGAGAAGACTCTCTACGGCCTGTTCTTGCGGAGTGCGTCTACGGCACCGGACGAGCTGGCCCTGATCGACGGCGCGGTGAGCCTGTCCTACGGCACGCTGGCGCGTCGCGCCGAGGGCTGGGGCCGTTGGCTTCGCCCGCAGGGGGTCGGGCCCGATGTCCCGGTGGCCCTTTCCGCGGGCCGCGGTGCCGATGCCCTGGCCGCCCTCCTCGGAGTGCTCGCCGCGGGCGGCGCTTGTCTACCCCTCGATCCGTCCTATCCCGCGGAGCGTCTGTCCTTCATGCTGGAGGATGCGGGAGTCGCCCTGGGGATCGGTCCCCGGCCCGCCTTCGAGACCCCCGGAGTGAGCTGGATCGACGCCGCGGCAACGCCGGCGGAGGCCGATGACGGAGCCCTCGACGGTGCCCATGGGGAGTCCTTGGCCTACATTCTGTACACCTCCGGCTCGACGGGGCGGCCGAAGGGGGTGGGAATGCCCCATCGACCGCTGGTCAACCTGCTGCGCTGGCAGGCGCAGGCGAGTCGCAGCGGGCCGGGGGACCGGACCCTGCAGTTCGCTCCTTCCAGCTTCGATGTTTCATTCCAGGAGATCTTCGCCACCTGGAGCGTCGGCGGAACGTTGGTGCTGGTCGACGAGGCGACCCGGCGCGATCCGGCGGCCTTGCTCGATCACCTCGCGAAGCATCGGGTGCAGCGCCTTTTCCTGCCCTTCGTGGCCCTCCATTGGCTGGCCGAGGAAGCCGGTGAGCGGCCGCGGCCGCTGGCCCTCGAGGAGGTGGTCACGGCCGGCGAGCAGCTACGCGTCAACGACACCGTGCGGCGCTTCTTCGACGGCCTTCCCGGCTGTCGCCTGGAAAACCAGTACGGCCCAACGGAGGCCCACGTCGTCACTGCCTTTCCCCTGCCTGGGGAAGCGCGCGGCTGGCCAGCCTTGCCGGCCATCGGCGAGGCCATCGACGAGGTCGACATCCACCTCTCCGACGATGCCGGCGGCCGTGCACAGGAGCAAGGCGAGCTGCTGATCGGAGGGCAGGCGCCGGCGCGCGGCTACCTCGGCCGCCCGGCGCTGACCGCCGAGCGTTTCGTGCCCGATCCCTTCTCCGGTCGGGCCGGAGGTCGCCTCTATCGCACCGGCGACCTGGCGCGCCGTGCCGAGGTCGGTGGCTTCGAGTTCCTCGGTCGCCTCGACGGTCAGGTCAAGGTTCGCGGCTTCCGGGTCGAGGTGGGGGAGGTCGAAGCGGCCCTCGAAGACGATCCGCGAGTGCGCGCCGGCGCCGTGAAGGCGGTGGCCGGGGCCCGCCAGCAGCGCCTGGTGGCCTATCTGGTGGCCGCCGCCGAGCATTCGTCGAGGGACCTCGTCGCGCCGCTGCGGCAGCGTCTGCCGGATTACATGGTGCCGTCTGCGGTGGTGCGTCTCGAGGCCTTGCCCCTGACCCCCAGCGGCAAGGTCGATCGCCGCGCGCTGCCGGTGCCGGACTGGCGTCGAGACTCCCTCGAAGGGGAGCTGGTGGCGCCGCGCGATGAGCGCGAAGCGACGATCGCGGCGATCTGGTGCGAAGTGCTCGGCCTCGAAGAGGTCGGAGTCGAGGACGACTTCTTCGCCCTCGGCGGGCATTCCCTGGTGGCGACTCGCCTGGCGGCACGCATGGGCCGGGCGCTGGGGCGGGAAGTCGAGCTCGCGGCGCTCTTCGAGGAGCGCACCATCGCGGCCCTGGCGCGGCGCTTCGCCGGGCCGGCAGAGGCCGGTTCGGACAGCTATCCCGAGCTCATCCCCCGGTCGGCCGAAGAAGCTCCACGGCATTCCTTCGCCCAGCGCCGGTTGTGGTTTCTCGACCGACTCGATCCGCAGAGCACCGCCTACAACGTGCCGCTCGCCGTTCGCCTGCCGACGATGGCTTCGCCGGCGGCGGTAGCGGCGGCCCTCGGCGCCATCGTCGCCCGCCACCGGGTGCTGCGTACGACCTTTCCCGAAGATGAGTCCCTGGGCGAGCGGCGCGACGTCTTGGAGACTCTGCCGGAGATCGACCTCACGGCTTTGCCGCCGGACTGCGGCGCCGAGGAAGAGCGCCGCGCGGCGCGCTGGCTGGTCGGTGAGCCTTTCGACCTCGCCGCCGGCCCGTTGCTGCGCGCCGCCCTGCTGCACAGCGCTGCCGGTCGGACACTCTTTCTGGTGCAGCACCACATCATCACCGACGGCTGGTCTCTCGAGGTCCTGGTCGGCGAGCTGAAGCAGCTCTTGCAGGGCGCGGCTCTCCCTGCCTTGGGGCTGCAGTACGACGACTATGCCGCCTGGCAGCGCCGGTGGTTGGCCGGAGAGAGACGGCGCCGGCTGCTCGCCCGCTGGCGCCGCCGGCTGGCCGACCTCGAGCCCCTCGAGCTGCCCACCGACCGCCGGCGGAACGCTTTGCCGGGGGGCCGCGGAGCGGTTTGGAGATTCCCCTTCCCAGAGGATCTGGGCAAGGGTCTCGTGGCCTTTGCGGAGGGCCGCGGAGAAACCCCCTTCATGGTGCTGCTGGCGGTCTTCCAGGCTTGCCTGGGGCGCTGGACGGGGCGACGAGACCTCGCCGTCGGCAGTCCCGTCGCCGGCCGTCGCCGGCCCGAGCTCGAAGGCCTGCTGGGCTTCTTCGTCAATACCCTCGTGCTGCGGGCGGAGCTGCCTCCGGAAGCGGCCTTCGCCGACCTGCTGACCGCCACCCGGCGGCGCTCGCTGGCGGCCTTTGCCGATCAAGACCTGCCCTTCGAGGAGCTGGTGGAGGCGCTGGCTCCGGTGCGCGATCTCCGCCAGACGCCGCTGGTGCAGGTGCTGTTCGTGCTCCAGAACCTGCCCCGACCGGCCCTCGAGCTGTCGCCCCTCGGGGAGCTGGCGGAGGACGCCGTCCCCGCCAAGCTCGATCTCACCTTCGAGGTCGAGCAGGTCGGTGACCGCTTCCGGGGTCGCTTCGAGTATCGCCCGGAGCTGTTCGACGAGGTGACCATGCGGCGTTGGGCCGAGGCCTATCTGCGTTTGCTCTCGGCCGGTGTCGAGGCGCCAGACCAGAGGCTCGCCGAGCTGCCGCTGCTGTCGCCGGCGCAGCGTCATCAGCTCCTCCACGAGCTGGCGACGGCTCCCGTGGCGCCCTCACCCCGGACCTATCCGGAGCTGGTGCGCCGCTGGGTCGACGCCACCCCCGACGCCCTCGCCTGGAGCGACGGCGTCGAGCAGCAGAGCTTCGCCGACCTTTGGCGCCTCAGTGGTCGAATGGCCCGGCAGCTACGACGCCACGGAATCGGTCGCGAGTCGCTGGTGGCTCTCGTGCTGTCCGGTGGTGCCCCTTGGGCGATCTCGGCCCTGGCGGTGTGGCGTGCCGGCGGCGCCTTCGTGCCGGTCGATCCCGCCTATCCGGCCGAGCGCATCGCTTGGATGATGGAGGACAGCGGCGCCCGCTGGGCGATCGCCACGGGCGCGGTCGAGGCCTTTGCCGGTGAGGTGTTTTCCTTCGCCGACCTTTGCCGCTCGGTGCCACCGCAGGAGATCGAAGATTCACCGACGACGGTCGACGATCTCGCCTACGTCATCTACACCTCGGGCTCCACCGGCCGGCCCAAGGGCACCCAGGTCAGCCATCGCGGACTCGGCGCCTTCGCTGCCGAGATGGCGCAGCACTTTGCAGCGCAACCCGGCGCTCGGGTTCTGCAGATGGCGTCGCCGAGCTTCGATGCCTCGGTGGCCGAGCTGTTGATGTCTTGGGCCAGCGGCGCCACGCTGGTGTTCGCGCCGGCCGAGGAGCGACTGCCCGGGAGGAACCTCGAGGCTCTGCTGTCGCGGCGTCAGATCAGCCATCTGACGGTGCCGCCGTCGGCCCTGGCGGCGATGGATCCCGCCGCCTTGCCGGGGCTCTCGACGGTGCTGGTGGCGGGGGAGGCCTGCCCGCCGGAGACGGCTCGCCGTTGGGCATCGGGACGTTGCTTCGTCAACGCCTACGGGCCGACGGAGACCACTATCTGCGCCTCCTTCGAGGTCGTCGCAGGACCGCCGAAGGCGGCGCAGCGACCTCCCATCGGTCGCCCCTTGGCGGGATTTCGGGCGCGGGTGCTCGATGCCGGCCTGCGGCCGGTGCCGTTGGGTTCGCCGGGGGAGCTCTATCTCGCCGGCACCGCCCTGGCGCGGGGCTACCTCGACCGCCCGCGGCGCACCGCCGAGTCCTTCCGGCCCGACCCCTGGGGCCAGGGGGAACGCCTCTACCGCACCGGCGATCTGGTGCGCTGGCTGCCGGCCGGCGGTCTCGACTTCCTCGGTCGAGCCGACGATCAGGTCAAGGTGCGCGGGTTCCGGGTCGAGCTCGGCGAGGTCGAGGCGCGTTTGACGGCCTTGCCGGCGCTGGCCGACGGTGCGGTGGTGGCAGTCGGGGAAGGGGACCGCCGGCGCTTGGTCGCCTATGCGGTGCCGCACCGCGAAGCGATGCCGGAAGAAGCCGAGGAGGCGCGGCTGCGGGCCGAGCTGGCGGCGCGACTGCCGGCCTTCATGGTGCCGTCGAGGATCCTGCTGCGCGACCACCTGCCGCGGACTCCCAACGGCAAGCTCGACCGACGCGCTCTCGCCCGGCAACCGCTGGAGAGGGCCGCCGAGTCTGCCACCGGCAGCGGTCCCCGGACCGTCAGCGAAGCGGCTCTGGTCGAGATCTGGCAGGAGCTGCTCGAGCTCGAGACGGTCGATGTCGCCGCCAGCTTCTTCGACCTCGGAGGACACTCGCTGTTGGCGACCCGCATGCTGGGCAGGGTACGGCAGCACTTCGGGGTCGACCTGCCGGTGGCGGAGCTCTTCGAGGAGCCCACCGTCGTCGGCCTGGCGCGGCGCCTCGAAGCGGCGCCGCCGACGGCCCTCGGGCAGCCTTTGCGACCGTTGCCCGAGGACGCTGCCATCCCGGCGAGCTCGGCGCAGCAGCGCTTGTGGTTTCTCGACGAGCTGAGCCCGGGCGATCCGTCCTACAACATCCCCCTGGCCCTGACCCTCGAGGGGGCGGTCGACGGCGCCGCCTTGGCGGCCGCCTGGAACGCCCTACGCCGCCGTCATCGGGTGCTGCGGACGGTGTTTCAGGAAGACGATGGTCGTCCCTGGCAGCGGGTTGTGGCCTGGTCTCGGCAAACGGTCCCGGAAGTTTCCCTGGTCGCGCTGCCGGAGTCTCGACGTCGCCGGGAGGCGCTGCGGCTGGCGACGGCGGAAGCGGAGCGGCCCTTCGATCTGCGCAGCGGGCCGCTGGCGCGGGTTCTGCTGCTGCGTCTGGCGGACCAACGCCACGAGCTCCTGATCAATCAGCATCACAGCGTTTCGGACGGTGCCTCGACCGCCATCCTGCTCGCCGATCTGCGCCATCTCTACGGTCTGGCGACCGGCGCCGATGGACCGCCCCTGCCGCCTCTCGAGCTGCACTACGGCGACTACGCAGCCTGGCAGCAAGAGCGTCTGGCGGCGACCGATCTCGCCGACTCGTTGGCCTGGTGGCGTCGTCAGCTCGCCGCCTTGCCGCCCCTCGAGCTGCCCTTCGATCGGCCCCGTCCGGCGATTCCCGAGACTGCCTCACGGCACTGCGCCGTGACGATTCCGGAGGATCTCCGGGTCGCCATCGAGACCCGTGCCCAGGCCCTCGGGGTGACTCCTTTCATGGTCTTGGCGGCGGCTCTGTCGGCCTTTTTGGGTCGCCTCACGGGGCGCCGTCGGCCGGCCTTCGGTACCCCCGTCTCGGGACGCGACCGGCCCGAGCTCGATGGCCTTCTCGGCTTCTTCGTCAACACGCTGGTGCTGGTGCCGGATCTCGCCGCCGCCGACACCGGCGAGGCCTTCCTGCGGGCCGTGGGCCGGCTGGTTCTGGAGGCCCATCGCCATCGTGAAGTGCCCTTCGATCGCCTGGTGGAGGAGCTGGCTCCGGAGCGCGATCCGGGCCGGTCGCCGCTCTTCCAGGTGATGTTCGCGCTGCGCGATGAAGAGCTCGCCAGCCCGCCCTGGGCCGGCGCCCTGGAAGTCGCCGGAAGGACCCTCGACAGCGGTCGCGAGAAGTTCGATCTCACCCTCATGGTGGCGACCGGCGATGGCCCTTGGGAGGCCCAGTGGTCGTGGCGTCGCTGTCTTTTCGACGACACCACCGTGCAGCGCTGGGGTCGGCAGTGGCTGCGCCTGCTGAGTGCTCTAGTGCACCAGCCGGCGACCCCGGTGCAGCGCTTGCCGCTGCTCTCGGCGGGGCAGCGCCATCAGGTGTTGCGGGAATGGAACGACCGGGCGCGCCGGCCGCTCGAAGGGGACTCGCTGCTCGCCCTGGTGGAGCGATGGGTGCGCGACCACCCGCAGGCGGTGGCGGTGGTCGAGGGAGATCTCTCCCTGACCTATGGCGAGCTCGATCGGCGCAGCGCCAGCCTCGCCCGGGAGCTGCTGCGGCGGGGCCTCGAGCCGGCCGAGCGGGTCGCCATTCTGTGGCCCCGGTCGGCCGATTGGGTGGTGGCGATGCTGGCCGTGGTCAAGGCCGGAGGCGCTTACGTACCGCTCGATCCGGCCCATCCCGAAACCATGCTGCGCTTTTTCCTGCAGGATGCCGGTTGTCGTTGGTTGATCGCCGACACGACCCCCACCTGGTCTTCCGGTCGCCAGGCGGTCCTGACCAGCGACGAGATTCGCCGGCTGGTGGCGGAGCCATCACCCGGCGCCCCGACACTTCCTGCGCCGCCCGGCGCCCCGTCACTTCCTGCGCCGCCTGGCGGCGACGATCTGCTCTACGTGATGTACACCTCCGGCTCGACCGGTCGCCCCAAAGGGGTGATGGTGACCCACCGGGGCGTCGATCGTCTGGTGCGCGAGAATCGCTTCCTCGCGCTCGGGCCGGGGGACCGCATGGCGCAAGGCTCGAATGTCTCCTTCGATGCCGCCACCCTCGAGATTTGGGGGGCGCTGGTCGCCGGCGCCACCCTGGTGGTGCTCGAGCCCGATGTCACCCTCTCGCCGGCCCGTCTGCAGCGCGCCCTGCAGGACCACCAGGTGACCAGTCTGTTCCTGACCACCGCTCTGCTGCACGAGGTGGCGCGGGAGGCGCCGGAGACCCTCGCCGGCCTCGAGCACGTGCTCACCGGTGGCGAAGGCCTCGATCCCGCCCTGTCGTGGAAGTTGCTCGCTCTCGGTGCGGCGGCGCCCGAGGTGATCAACGGCTATGGTCCGACGGAGACCACCACCTACGCCTCCACCGAGAGCCTCGCCGGCAGCCTGCCGGTCACCCCGGTGGTGGGGGGGGGGGGGGCGCGGGCCGCCACCCCGCACCACAACCACCAACCGGACCGCGCGGCGGGGCCGCGGGGGGCCGCCCGCGCGCGCCGGCACGGCGGTGCCGGCCGCGC
>JBCCHV010000100.1 GCA_039028635.1 Acidobacteriota bacterium | reverse complement strand
TCGGGCTCTCCGGCGAGCGGCCTGAGCCCGCGGGCAACACACCTCAAAAACCGAAACCAGGACCGGGACGGAAAAGGGGAGGCATCTGTCTGAGCGAAGCGAGTTATGCCTCCCCCCGGACCGGGCCGACCCGCAGGCCGAACAAACTCCCACGCGGACGACCAAGCCGCTTCGACGAGAGACCGAGCCACGGCCGGCCCAGTCTCCCAGCTCACGAACTCTCCAACGGCACCGCCGGAGGTCGGGGCTCGGGCTCTCCGCCGAGCGGCCTGAGCCCGCGGGCTACCCACTTCAAACACCGAAACCAGGACCGGGACGGAAATAAGGGGAGGGATCTGTCTGAGCGAAGCGAGTTATGCCTCCCCCGGCCCGGTCCGACCCGCTGGCCGAACAACCTCCCACGCGGGCGACCAAGCCACCTCGACCAGAGACCGAGCCACGACCGGCCGACATCCTCGGGCCGTGCGAAGACGACCCAAACAAATAGAATGTCATCAATTCGAATCACTGCCCGAGCCCGAGACCAAGCCGGCTCACCCCAGGAGAACCCGATGCGCCAAAGCCACATCTTTTTAGGACTCGCCCTCGCGCTCCTCGCCCCAGCGGCCTGGGGCCTGCCCGCCTTTCCCGGCGCCGAGGGCTTCGGCGCCAAGGCCAGCGGAGGCCGGGGAGGCAACGTCTACAAAGTCACCACCCTGGCGGCGAGCGGAGCCGGCAGCCTGCAGTGGGCCCTCGACCGGCCCGGACCGCGCATCATCGTGTTCGCCGTCTCCGGCGTCATCGAGGGCGACGTCCGCATTCCCCATGGCGACGTCACCATCGCCGGCCAAACCGCTCCCGGTGCCGGCATCACCATCCACGGCCACCTCTACACGCCCTTCGGCGACCGCTTCGGCAACTTTATTATTCGCCACCTGCGCGTCCGCCCGCCCAACCCCGACGCCGAGTGGCCCGCCAACCAGCACGACGCCATCCAGTTTTCCACCAACCACACCATCATCCTCGACCACATCGACGCCTCCCACGGCGCCGACGAGACCATCGACCTGTGGGGAGGGGCCCACGACATCACCCTGCAGTGGTCCGCCATCACCTACCCGATCTACGACCCTGCCAACGGCTGGACCCACCACAAGGGATTGATCAACCATCGGCCTTGCGAAGACAGCGACAGCTGCGACGCCGGCGACCCCCAGGGTGGCCGCATCTCAATCCACCACAACCTCTTCGCCCACGCCCGCAACCGCACCCCGGCCCTCTCCACCGGCCCCGCCGACGTGGTCAACAACGTCGTCTACAACGGCCGCGAAGGCTTCGTCCATCACAACGTCGCCAACGGCGACTTCAACCTCATCGGCAACGTCATCATCGATGGCCCGAGCGCTTCCCTCGCACCGCTCTGGTTCGACCCCGAGAACGGCACCGCCACCATTCCCACTCGCTACTGGGTATGGGACAACTGGGTCGAAGATCCGGGCGACTTCACGGGCCGGGTCGACAACCCCTTCACCACCCCCGGTTTCGACGATCAATACACCTTCTACTGCTGCGGAATTGCGGCAGGGCAGTTCAACGCCTCGGGCCCCTTCGACTTCCAGGGAGACGGCTACCGGCCGATCACCATCGATCCCAGCAACGCCACACTGGCCAAGGTGCTTCCCAAGGTCGGGGCGCTACCGCGCGACATCGTCAACCGCTGGGCCGTCTCCGAGGTCGAAGCGCGCAACGGTGCCTGGGGCAATCGCCGCCCGGCCGACTGGCTGGACGGCCTGACCCCGACGACTCCTCCGCAGGACAACGACAACGACGGCATGGCCGATGCCTGGGAGCAGCAGCGCGGCCTCGATCCCGGCGACGGCAGCGACCACCGCACCGTGATGCCCTCCGGCTACACCGCCATCGAGGAGTACATCAACGGCCTGGCCGACGCCTTGACGGGCGGCATCTTCAGCGACGGTTTCGAGTCCGGCGACACCACTCAGTGGTCCCCTTAGGGCGCTAGGGGTAGTAGCCGGCGCGGGTGCGCGCCATCGCGCCGGGCGACTCGACCTCGACCCGCACTCGCCGCCAGTCGTCCCCTTCGCGCGACGGCGGGTAGTAGGTCAGCAGGTACTGGCTGCGCAGATCATCGAGGATGGTGCGATAGGCCCAGCCCAGCCGGGACGGATCTTCCGCCAGCAACACCCGGCCACCGACCGGCGCCACCAGTCGCTCCACCTTCTCGCGATCGACCCCGCCGGCGGCCAGGGCGGTCGGATCGTCCCCGGCCAGCAATACCGTGTAGATGGGGATTCCGCTGCGCTCCACCACCCGTCGGCAGACGTCGAAGCCCACCCGCTCGTCGCGCCCGACGCCGTCCGTCAGGATGACCAGCGCCCGGCGGCCCGCGACCTGCTGCATCTGCAGCAGAGAGAACACCATGGCGTCGCAGAGCGCCGACCGGCCGCCGGCCTCGAGCTCGGCGATGGCCGCCATCAGGGCACGACGATCGGCGGTCAGGGCCTGCGCCAGGCGAGGCTTCTCGTCGAACTCGACCACCATGGCGCGGTCCTGGGCACGCAGGGCGAGACTCAGGAAATCGATCGCCGTCACCTGAACATCGCGCATCGCCGGGAACATGCTCGCCGAGGTATCGACCAGCAGCGCCAGGTTGAGGGGCACCTCGACCCCCTCCCGAAAATCGGCGATCTCTTGCCGACGCTCATCCTCGAAGACGCGGAAGGCCTCCGCTTCGAGACCACGAATGGGACGCGACTCGGGATCGTCCACCACCGTGAAGAGCTCCACCAGCTCGACGCTAACCTCCTCCGTCAGCCCCTCGCCATTGAGCAGCACGACATCCTCGGCCATGGCACCGTTCTCTAGAAAAGCCACTGCCTGCAGGTAGCCGACGGGAGAATCCGCCGGCACCAGGATGCGCTGCCGGAAGGGAGGCTCGTAGAGGGTCGCCACGGTGTCGTTGTTCCAGCGCAGCTCCAGACGGTCGAGGTCCTGGTCGGAAGGCAAGGAGACGTCGGCCTCGACGTCGACGCCACCGATGCGACGCCCGGCGAGAGGCTCGATGAGATCGACCCGAAAGACCCCCACCCCTTGATTGACCAGCAGGAGATCGCGCCCGAGCTCCTCACCGCCGGCGTCGTAGGCCACCGCCTCGACGCGGCGTGGCTGGGGCAAGTTCCCGAAGTCGAGCCGCGCCTCGAAGGGGGATTGATCGCGCGACGCCCGACGTTCGCCATCGAGCCAGTATTCGACTCGAGCGATCAGCGGATCGGCGGCCAGCACCTCGAGCCGGGTCTTGCCGAGGACCACCTCCTCCGGTGGCGCGAGCAAGGTGATCACCTTGCGGGACGGCAGCAGGTCGAGAGGCACGATGCCTTCGGCTCCCGCCACCGGTACCTCACCTCGTTGCCCCTTGGGCGTCGGAGCCGGTGGCAGCAGCTCGCTCACCCGCGCCGCCAGGCCACCCCCCCAAGCACCGCTCGCCAGGTCTTCGAACACCACCGCGACCCGTTCGACCTCCGGCGGCAAACCGATCGCTGAGCTGTAGGTCCAGAAGGACAGACCGGCGAGATCCTGTCCCGGCAGATCCTGGTGATGGACAAAGGGAACCCCTTCGGAGAAAGAGGCCGCAATCGTCATGCGGACGGCGGCGGAGGACATCTCGGCCCCTGCCAGAGAGGTCAGGTCGACCCTCGCCTGGAGGCGCCCCTTGGCGTTGCCGCCCTCCTCGGGCGTCTCGCCCAGGGCGAGGGCAGCTTCGAGATCGATCCCGCCATCGGCCACTCCTCCGGCCAGCAGCCGTCGCGCCCGAGCCGCCGAGACGGCCTGCGGTGAGAGCGAGCCTGACCAGCGGGGAGCCTTCACCTTCAGGCCCGGCCGCAGTGCCCGCACCTCCACCGGGTGCAGCTTGCCGTCCGGTCGTCGCGAGACCTGATAGGTCAGCCGCACCCGCTCGGTCAGCCGCTCGAGGGCCCGTGGCAAGCCCTTGACCCCGGTCAGGGTCTCGCCGCCGGTCGCCTGCGCCATCTGATTCAGCGGACCCAGGGGGCGATAAACCACGGCGCTCGCCATCGGCGCCGTCGACTCGGTCTGCGCGCGGAGATCGAGATCGCCGAGGCGACCACGACCGGAGAGCTCCGCCGACACGGAACCCGCCGACTCCGTCGCCCCCAAGGCCAGGTTCATGGTGACCCAACCGCGGGCGGCGAGGAATTGGGAAAGCTCCCGCAGCTTCGGCGCCGCGGCCGTCGAGGCCATGTCGGCGTTGAAGCGGGCAGCGACGGAGTTGCCGGTGTTGACGGTGTCGGAGAGCTGACTCTCGGAGATGGACGAAGCGTAGAACTCCCGCGGATCGAGGTCGTAACCGTCGTTCACCAAGACCAGCGCCCGCGGCCCCTCGGCGAGGGATTCCGAAACCCACGACAGCAGCAGGTCGTGTTGACGGCGCAGCAGGAAGGCTTCTTCGAACATCGGAGCTTCGACGGTCCCGATGGTCACCGAGTTGAGGCCATTGATCTGCGCCAGCTGCAGGAACTGCTTGCGAATACGGCGCAGCTGATCCTGCCCCGAGACCTCGCGCGAGATGCGCTGCAGGCTCTGCTCGACCAGGCGAGCGCTACGCGTCGGTCGGAGGACTTCCTGCAGCTCGCTGCCGGCGACGATGACCTGCACCGGGCCGAGCTCCGTCAACCGTCCGGCTTGGGCCGCCAGGCTGCTGGCGGCGCGGCGGATGGAGCGTGAGCTCGACAGGGTCTGGTCGAAATAGACCACCGTCTGCCAGCTCCAGGCTGGCTCTTCGGTCACCGCCTTGCGAGCCACCTTGCTGCGGCCCGAAGCCTCGCCGCCGGGGCTCGGGCGAAACGGCTCAAGGCCGACGATGGTGCGAACCTGGCCGTCTTCGAGGACCTCGAAATCAGCCGGGGTGAGATCGTCGGGCACCTTGCCGGAGGCATCCCGAACCGACAGGATCAGGTCGACGGCGGTCACCTGGGCTGTACCGGAAAAGCGCTCGCGCGGTGGCTCCTGACCAGCGGTCGGGAGCACCAGCGTCGCGCCTGCCAAGAGCCCAGCGAGGATCGTGAATCTGCTGCGGGGAAGGAATCTCATGAGGTTCTCCTTCGGGGGTTTCCCCGGCGTCATGGGCCAAAGACAAATACTGCGGGCCTCAGCCCGAGTCCTGCCGTGGCGGAAAACTGATCACAGCACGAACGCAGGCAGCCTGCGAAGACAACTCGCTGGTGTGCCCAGCGTCACGGGTAGTAGCCGCTCCGGGTTCGGGCACGGTGGCCGGGGCGATCGACCTCGACGTTGACGATCCGCCAGTCCTCCGAATCGATGAAGGGCGGCGTGTAGGTCAAGAGCACCTGGCTGCGGAGCTCCTCGACCAGGGAACGGTAGACGCCGCCGAGATCGGTCGGATCCGCGACCGCGAAAACCCTGCCGCCAACAGTTCCGACCAGCCGCTCCAGCCGCTGCTTCGAAATTCCGCCGTCCTCGGCGGTGGGGTCGTCCCCGGCCAGGAGGATGGCGTAGACCGGCAGGCCGTTGCGCTGGACAAAGCGCAGGCAGGTATTGAAGCTCACCCGCTCGTTGCGGCCGACGCCGTCGCTCAGCACCACCAGAGCGCGACGGCCGGCGATGTCCTGCATCTGCACCAGGGAGTAGATCAGGGCATCGCAGAGGGCCGAGGTTCCGCCGGCGCGCAGCTTGGCGATCGCCTGCACCAGCGCCCGGCGATCACCGGTCAGGGACTGGGCGAGGCGAGGCGTCTCTTTGAAGTCGACGAGAAAGGCCTGGTCTTCCTCCTGCAAGGCCACCAGCAGAAAGTCGATGGCGGCCGTTTGCACCGCCCGCAGAGCCGGCGTCATGCTCGCCGAGGTATCGAGCAGGAGGCCCAGCTTCAGCGGCATCTCGGTGCCCGGACGGAAATCCTCGAGCTGCTGCCGCTGACCGTTCTCGAACACCCGGAGCTCGTCCGACTCCACGTCCCTCACCGGCCGGCCCTCGGGACTGGTGACCACCGTGAAGAGCTCGACGAGCTGCACTTCGAGGCGCTCGGAGGTGCCCTCGCCGTTCAAGAAGACGACGTCCTCGACGCGCTCACCGGCACGGTCGAAGGCCACCGCAGTGAGATAGCCGACGGGTGAGTCGGCGGGAATCTCGAGGCGCTGCCGGAAGGGTGGATCGAAGAGAGTGGCGGTGCGCTCACCGTTCCAGAACAGCTCGAGGCGATCGAGCTCACCATCGGTGGGCAACCGCACCTCGGCCTCGACGTTGACCGAACCCAGTCGGCGACCGGGCCGCGGCTCGATGATCCGGACCCCGAAAGAACCGACTCCGGCATTGACCTGCCGGCTGTCCCGCCCGACCTCGCGGCCGCGATCATCAAAGGCCACCGCTTCGAGCTGCTGCAGGGCAGGCAGCTTGCCGAGATCCGCCCGGACTTCCCAAGGCGGCGCCTCGCGCCGACCGACGAGACTGCTGTCGACCAAGAAATCGACTCGCGCCACCCGCCCATCCCCGACCGCCGCCTCGAAGCGCACCTTGCCGGTGACCACGTCGCCCGGCGGCGGCAGCAGGAACACCGCCTTGCGACCTGGCAGCAGGTCGTCCGGAATCAGGTTCTCGCTTTCCTCGCTAGGCGCCGAGCCATCGTCGACCACCATCGCCGCCAGGGCGCCACCCCAACCGCCGGTGCCGAGCTCCTCGACCACCACCGCGACCTTCTCGGCAGTTCCGGGGACTCGCACTCGCATGCCGTAGGTCCAGACATCGAGGCCGGCGAGCTGTTGCACCGGCACCTGCTCGTGATGGACGAAGGGCGGCTCGTCCGGAAAGGAGACCCCGAAGGTGACCCGCAGAGGCGTGCCGTAGGAAGTCGCCAGAGCTTCTTTCAGAGGATCGAGGGCGACCCGGGCCTGTAGCCTCCCGGCCCGGCGTCCGGCCTCATCGCGCTCCTCTTCGAGGGCGACGGCGGCGGTCAAGGGCAGCTCACCGCGCTCACCCTCGCCCTTGAGCAAGCCACGCACCCGGGCCGCCGCCAGCGCCTCCGGCGCCGGCGAACCGGACCAGCGCGGCGCCCGCACCTTCCAGTCCGGGCGCTTCGAGCGTACTTCGACGGCGTGCAGCTCACCGTCCGGCAGACGACTCACCTGATACGTCAGGCGTACTCGCTCGCGCAGGCGGTCGAGGGACCCCGGAAGCTTGTTGATGCCGGTGAGCAGCTCGCCTCCGGTCTGCCGCGCCAGCCGATCGATCGGCGCCAGCGGACTCACTACCAGCGAGGTGGGCAGATCCGTCAAAGTGTCCTGACGGCCGGCGATGAGGTCGCCCAAGCGGCCGCGTCCGGAGATGTCGGCGCCCATGGTGGAAGCCCCCTCGAGGCCGCCGAGGACCACCCCCAAGGTGACCCAACCGGAAGCCGAGAGCTGCTGCCCCAGCTCCTCCGTGTCAGGAGCGATCGAGACATTCTGGAGATCGGCGTTGACCTCCGAGAAGAAGCTCGAGCCGGGCGCCGTGCCGGCGAGATAGAAGTCTCGCGGATCAAGGTCATAGCCATCGTTGACCATCACCAGGGCACGCGCGCCGGCGGCGGCATAGCCGCTCAGCCACGCCATCATGGCGTCGTGCTGGCCGCGCAGCAGGCCGAGCTCCTCGGGCACGGCAGCGCGAATCAAGGTGCGACGGGAGAGGAACGAGCCATCACGAATCACGTTGCCCTGACCCCGCCCGTTGCCGCGCACTCCGGAAGCTCCCCCGGTGCCGCCGCCAGCGAAGGGATCGGATCCGGTCACCGGTACGCCGGTGCCGTCGAACTCCCCTTTGAGCTGCATGGTGCTGAGGAACTGACGGCGGATCTGACGCAGGGCATCGCGACCCGGCGTCTCGCGCGCCAAACGGGTCAGGGTCTGCTCCACCAACTGGCCACTGCGGGTCGGCGGCAGCACGACCTCCGGCCCAGGATTCGCGATCACCACTTCGACCGTGCCGAGCTCCACCAGACGCCCGGCCTGAGACGCCAGCGCCTCACAGGTGCGGCGAATCGAGCGCGAGCTCGACATCACCTGGTCGATGTAGACCACGATGCGCCAGGTCCAGGCCGGCTCGGCCGCGCTCTCCGAACGGCGTTCGGGACCGCGTCCGCCGGTTCCCGTCCGCGGGCCCACGGCCGCCAGGGAGCCATCGAAGGCCTCCACCGCCACGACGGTGCGAACTTCGCCGTCCTCGACGACCTCGAAGTCGTCCGGCGAAAGATCCGTCGGCACCTCACCATTCGGCCCGCGGACCTCGATCATGAGATCGACGGCGGTCACCTGGGCGGTGCCCGAGAAGGTCCGGGGCTCCTGCGATTGGAGGGTGGAAACCGCCATCCCAAGGGCGGCGAGGGAGATGGCGCACTTACGAACGAGCTTCATCCAAAACTCTCCCAGGTCAGGGCTGTATTTCGGCTCCAGTATAACCCCGAGGGGGCTTGCGCCATGACGTATAATGTGGCGGTGCAGGTTTTCAGCCCCATCCCTCCTGTCTTTTCTTCCTAGAAGGGAGCTTGCCATGACTCCTCGCCCCCGCCCTCACTTTCTCTGGCCGATCCTTCTCGTCGTCCTCCTCGGCGTGCTCCCGGCGAGCGCCCAGAAGGGAAGCGAAGTCGACCCCATTGTCGACGAGATCCAGGTCGAAGTCGTCAACGTCGACGTCGTCGTGACGGATCGACGCGGTAACCCCGTCTCCGGCTTGACGGCCGAAGACTTCGTGCTCTTCGAGGACGGCGAAAAGCAGGAGATCACCAACTTCTACGCCTTCAACGACGGCCAGATCCGCAAGAACGTCGAGAGCGAAGGAACGACCTTCGCGGATCCCCAGAAGCGCCGGCGGATGGCGATCCTGTTCGACACCAACTCCCTCGAAAAGCGCACCCGCGACAAGGCCATCGAAGGTCTCGAGCGCTTCATCCTGGAGCAGTTCGACGGCACCTACGAATGGGCGGTGATCGCTCACAACGACCGCATTCAGCACCTGCAGCCCTTCACCAGCAACAAGACCACGGTGCTCGCCGCCCTCGCCAACGTGCGCGACCTGCCGATACCGATCCGGCGCGAGAAGCCCGGCGACGCGGTGCTCAGCGAAGATCCCATCGTGCGCAGCCGCGCTCCCGGCTTCGCCGGCCTGACCGGCAACGCGACCGACGGCACCGGACCGAACCAGGTGACCTTCCTCGAGTTCGAAACCCGCGACCGCATGTTCACGGCGCTTCAGCGCTTCGACAACACCACCCATGCCCTGGTGCAGACCATGCGGGCCTACTCGGGCCTGCCCGGCCGCAAGTCCCTGGTGCTGATCTCCGGCGGCCTCGAGGCCCTGCCCGGCCCGGCCCAGCTCCTCGGCAAGGGCATTCCCGGCGGCGGCACCTCGAAGAAGAACGACCCGGTGACCAGCGCCATCCACGCCGAGGTGCAGCAGCGCTACGAAGCGATCGTCAAGACCGCCAACGCCGCGGGCTTCGCCATCTACCCGGTGTCGACTTTCTCGGGTCTCTCCGCCCGAGCTCCCTACCTCGACGTCGAGCGCACGCCGCAGCTCTCCTTCAACGGCGGCTTCGACGAGCTGCCGCCGGAGATCGACGCCGAGTCGGCCCCCAAGATCATGGCCGCTGGCACCGGCGGAAAGTTCTTCTCGTCGACCAAGTTCTACAACTCCTTCGACAACATCGACGAGTTGACCGCCAACTCCTACGTGCTCGGCTTCCAGACCGACCGCGCACCGGATCGCAAGTACCACAAGATCCAGGTCAAGACGAAGCGCAAGGGCCTGAGGGTCACCAACCGCGAGGGCTACCTGCACATCAGCCGGGAGGACCGGCTGGTCAACGAGCTCACCACCCCGCTCACCTACCCGAAGGATCGCGGTGACTTCCCGATCGCCGTCGAGATCATGCCGCCGGAGTCGGTGACCGCCAAGCGGGTCACCCTCACCGTCGCCGGCGTCGTTCCCCTCGAGGACGTCACCCTGATCCCGCAAGGGGACGAAATGATCGGCCGGGTCTACCTCTACCTGGCGGTTTACGACGAGGATGGCGAGTTGGTGAATCTCTACCGTGAACGACAGGACGTCCGTCTGCCGGCCGACCGCGTGGCTTCGGCCCCGGAGGATTCACCGGCACGGTTCGGCCTGCGGGTCAAGGATCTCAAGCGCGGCAACTACACCTTCACCCTCACCCTACTCGACGAGATCAGCGACCGCTTCGCCACCGGCCTGCAGCCGGTTCAGCTCTAGCAGGCTGCTGAAAAAGTCCGCTTCGCGACTTTTCCAACGCTGCTAGCTGTTTGTCTCAGGGGCGCCCGGCCAGGGGGGCGAGAGGCGCC
>JBCCHV010000099.1 GCA_039028635.1 Acidobacteriota bacterium | reverse complement strand
TTTTTTCCCCGGGTTGTTTGTTTTTGGTCCGGTGGGGGTCTGCCCCCCCCTCCCGGGGCGCCCCGCCCCCCCCAACCCCGCGGGTTTGTGGGCCCCCCTCCCCCGGGGGGGGGGCCTGGCCCCCCCCGGGCCCTCCCGGGCCCGGTCGCAGATTGCCGATGAGTTTTTCAGCACCCTGCACGCGGGCTGCTACAATCCGTTGACGAGGGGCCACTCGCAAGGTGGCCCCTCTTTTCGTTGCGGGTTCGGAAGGGGCCCCGAACCTGTGACCACGGCGAGAGGCCTTATCTGCATCATGCTATTCTCGTCAATATCGAAAAATGTACTCCCTTACTCATCCCGCTCGATCGAATCCATTTGCCAAGGAGATCCCATGCCGCTCCGCATCCGACCTCTCCACTTGTTGGTGTGCCTCATCCTGCTCGCCCTCACTGCACCGGCGAACGCCGCCCCACCGGCGGACCTGCGTCTCGAACTGATCACGGGAGGCCTGAGCTCGCCGGTCGCCGTTCGCAACGCCGGTGACGGCACCGACCGCCTGTTCATCGTGCAGCGTGGCGGCTCGATCCGAATCGTCGAGAACGGCAGCCTACTGGCGACGCCCTTCATCACTGTGCCGAACGTCCTGTCCGGAGGTGAGCTGGGGCTGCTCGGGATGGCATTCCACCCCGACTACGACACCAACGGCTACTTCTATGTCAATTACACGCGCAATCCGCCCGGTCCCATCGCCTATGAGACGGTGATCGCCCGCTTCGAGGTCTCCGCCGGCAACCCGAACGTCGCCAACGTCAGCTCCCTCACGGAGCTTCTCACCATCACCCAGGACGATTCGAACCACAACGGCGGTGACATCCACTTCGGCCCCGATGGCTACCTCTACACCGCCTTGGGCGATGGCGGCGGTGGCGGCGATCCCTTCGATCGCGCCCAAGACCTCGGCGAGCTGCTCGGCAAGATGCTGCGCCTCGACGTCGACGGCGGCACGCCCTACGCCATTCCCGCCGGCAACCCCTTCAATGACGAGATCTGGGCCTACGGCCTGCGCAACCCCTGGCGCTTCAGCTTCGACCGCTGGTCCGGTGACATCTTCATCGGCGATGTCGGACAGGGCTCCTGGGAGGAGATCTCCTACCAGCGCGCCGGCACTCCGGGCGGCATCAACTTCGGCTGGGACTGTCGCGAAGGAGCTCACAACTTCCCGGGCGGCTCGACCTGCTCCGGCCCCACCGTCGACCCGATCATGGAGTACGTCAACACCAGCTTCGGCGGCGACTGCGCGGTGGTCGGTGGCTTCCGCTATAGCGGCATCATTCCGGGCTTCCAGAGCATCTACACCTTTGCCGACAATTGCTCCGGCAAGATCTGGTTCGGCACCCAGGCGACCAACGGCACCTGGAGTGACAGCCTGTGGATGGACACCAACCTGAGCGTCTCGGGTTTCGGCGAAGACGAGGACGGCGAGCTCTACCTGGTGTCCTTGAGTGGCGCTCTCTACCGATTCACCAGCGACAGCGCCATCTTCGGAGACAACTTCGAGAGCGGCGGCCTGGGACTCTGGTCCGGCTCGGTGCAGTGATTCCATCCGTCGGCGGGTCCCCCGCCGATCGTTTTCACGGGTCCTCGCCGGCCAGCCAACAACTCACCGCTGGCCGGCGCCGGACCCGCCTTCCTCGCCCTGCTTTCCAAGGCTTCCCGGGCGGCAGCAGAGTCCGCTCGGGGCGCTGACGATCATCCGGCCATCTCGGACCGTCCAGCAGCCCTTCGGTGCGCCTCAAGGTGCCGAGAACAACCCGACCGGCGCTGCGGTAGGAGCCACCTCCTGCTATAGTGATTCCGCATACAAACCCTTTGTCGCCTAACTCTTGCCGAGATGTCGGAAGGCCCGAAAAGCGGAGTCACAGAACTGCTCTTGGAGTGGCGCCACGGCAGCCACGAGGCTCTCGATGCGCTGACTCCGATCGTCTATGAAGAGCTGCGTCGCCTCGCCCACCGCTATATGCGGAAGGAACGGGCGAACGACGTTCTCCAGACCACTGCCCTCGTCCACGAGGCGTACATCCGGCTGCTCGACGCCGAGGTCAAGTGGCAAGACCGGCTGCATTTCTTCGCCGTTGCCGCCTCCCTCATGCGGCGAATCCTGGTCGACCACTCGCGCCGGCGCATGGCGGCCAAGCGCGGCGGCGGGGGCCAACCGGTCACCCTCGAGGAGATCGACCTACCGCTGAAAGCCGGGCCCGATCTGGTGGCCCTCGACGACGCCCTGCACGATCTCGCCGCCGTCGACAAGCGCAAGAGCCAGGTGGTCGAGCTGCGTTTCTTCGGTGGCTTGACGATCGAAGAGACGGCACGCTTCCTCGATGTCTCCCATGCCACCGTCGAGCGCGACCTGAAGGTCGCCAAGGCCTGGCTGTCGCGCGAAATGAACCGCGAGTGAGCACTCGCCCAGACCCACCATGACCTCCGAACGCTGGCTGCGCACCGAAGACATCTTTCTCGAAGCCAGCGAGCTGAGCGGTGTCGAACGGCGCCGCTTCCTCGACCGTGCCTGCGGCGACGATGCCGAGCTGAGGGCCGAGGTCGACAGCCTATTGGCTCACGCCGGAGGCGCCGACGACGAGATTCAGCGCGCCATCACCGACGCCCTCGAGCTCGCCCGCGCCGAAGACGACGCCGCCAGCCGCGAACAGATCGGGCCCTATCGCATCCTGCGCGAGGTCGGCCGCGGCGGCCTCGCCACCGTCTACCTCGCCGAGCGCGCCGACGAGCAGTACCGCATGCAGGTGGCGATCAAGCTGGTGCGCCGGGGCCTCGACACCCAGGACATCCTGAGCCGCATGCGTCGCGAGCGGCAGATCCTGGCCAGCCTGAACCATCCCAACATCGCCCAGCTCCACGACGGCGGCACCACCGAAGACGGGCTGCCCTACTTCGCCATGGAGTACATCGATGGGCTGCCGATCGACGGTTACTGCCGGCAGGAGGGCCTCTCCCTGCGCCGCCGGCTGGAGCTCTTCCGGACCGTTTGCGACGCGGTGCGCTATGCCCATCAGAACCTGATCGTCCACCGTGACCTCAAGCCGAGCAACCTGCTGGTGACCGGCGAGGGCGTGCCCAAGCTGCTCGACTTCGGCATCGCCAAGCTGCTCGACAGCGAGGCCTCGAGCCGCACCTTCGCGCCCACCGGACCCGGCATCCGCCTCTTGACCCCCGAGTTCGCCAGCCCGGAACAGGTACGCGGCGAGCCCCTCACCACCGCCACCGACATCTACTCCCTCGGCGTCCTCCTCTACCTGCTGCTCACCGGGCGGCCGCCCTATCGCTTCGCCAACCGCCAGCCGAGAACGGTCGAGAAGACGGTCTGCCACCAGCCCGTCGCCAAACCCAGCCTGGCCGTTCGACAGCCGCCGGAGGACGGCGACGAAGTCTTCACGGAGCGCCCGGAGCGCCTTGCCCGACGCCTCGCCGGCGATCTCGACAACATCGTCGGCATGGCCCTGCGCAAGGAGCCAGCGCGGCGCTACGGCTCGGTGGAGCAGCTCTCGGAAGACCTGCGGCGCTTTCTCGACTCGGAGCCGGTGAGCGCCCGGCCGGACACCCTGGCCTACCGCACCTCGAAGTTCGTCCGCCGCCACAAGGCCGCCGTGGTGACGGTGCTGCTGGTCTTCTTCGCCCTCCTCGGCGGCATCGTCTCGACCACCTGGCAGGCGCGGGTGGCGAAGAACAACCTCGCCGAGGCCGAGCGCCAACGCTCCCAGGCGTTGCGCATCCAGGGATTCTTGGAAGATCTCTTCAAAGTCTCCGATCCGGGCGTCGCCCAGGGCCAGGAGATCTCGGCGCGACAGATTCTCGATCAGGGCGCCCAGCGCATCGGTCGCGAGCTCCAGGAGCTACCCGAGCAACGGGCCGCCCTCGAGGAGGTGATGGGCCGGGTCTACCGCAATCTGGGTCTCTACGATCAGGCCGAGGAGCATCTCGGCCAGGCCCTCACCACCCGCCGCGAGCTGGCCGCCGAAGACCCGCGGGATCTCGCCGCCAGCCTCAATCAGCTCGCCGTCCTCTACGACACGGCGGGGGATTTCGATCGCGCCGCCCCGCTCTTCGAGGAGGCCCTCGACCTGCGCCGACAGCGCTGGCCCGAGGACCATGCGGAGATCGCCGAGACCCTCAACGATCTCGGCGCAATGCTCTACCACCGGGGAGATCTCGATGGCGCCGAGCCACTGATCGAGGAGGCCCTCGCGATGCGTCGACGAGTCCTCGAGGAGGGACACCCGGAGCTCGCCGAAGGGATGAACAACCTCGCCGCCCTGCGTCGCGACCGGGGCGATCTCGTGACCGCCGCGGACCTCTTCGATCGGGCGCGCCTTATCCGCGAGCTCCGCCTCGGCGCCGACCACCCGCTGACCGTCGAAACCCTCGCCAATCTCGGCGTGGTGCAATGGAACCGCGGCGAGCTGTCGGTCGCCGCCGAAACCCTCGCCGAGGTCCTCGAGCGCAAGCGGCGACTGCTCGGCGAGGAGCATCCGCTGCTCGCCTCGAGCCTCAACAACCTGGCCTCCGTGCGCCGCGCCCAGGGCGAGGCCGAAGAGGCCGGCCAACTGTTTCGCGAAGCCCTCGACCTGAGCCGCGAGAAGCTCGGCCCGGACCACCCCTATGTGGGGGTCTTCCTCAACAACCTGGGCGACCTCGCCGCCGAGCAAGGGGAGATCGAGCCAGCCGTCGCATATTTTCGGCAGGCCCTCGACCTGCGCCGGCGGATCCTACCGCCGGGACACTGGCAAACCTCTTACCCACTGCTGCGGATGGGTGAGATCGCCCTCGAGGCGGGCGACCCGGTCGCCGCCGAGCCACTGCTGCGTGAAGCCCACGAGCTGCGTCGCGAGGGCCTGGATGCGGGCGCCTGGCAGACCGCCGTGGCGGCCGGCTCGCTGGGCCTCTGCGAAGCCGCCCTGGGCCGCACCGAGGCCGCCCGGGAGCTGGTCCATGGCGCCCTCGAAACCCTCACCGCCAGCGGCCGCGAGCAAGAAGCCGAGGCCCTGCGCCAACGCTGGGCCTCGGCGGGTGTCGCGACCGGCGGACCGGCCTCAGTTACCGATCAAGAGTGAGATGTTGGTGGTGTTGATGTTGAGCGGCGGCCAGGTGTGGCTCAGGGTGACGCTGACATTGGTCTGCAGAGCGCACTGAGCCGCACCGTAGGCGGACAGCGAGAAATTGCTCTCGGCGTAGGCCAGAGCGTGATCCGTGGCGCCGCCCCCGACCTCGGCCACCACCCGCGCCGTCGACGACAGCACGGCGGTTTGCGGCTGCACCCCTCCGGAGGTATTGACGAGATCGATCTTCTGCGGCGGCGGCGACTGCGGACCGGCTCCCCGGGCCTCGACCAGAATCTCCTGGGGAGATTGCTGGTTGCCGCCAACCTCGTAGGTGAGCGAGGCCTGCACCGACGCCGACCCCATGCCTTCCGCCTGGGCGACGTAGTCGGCGCTGTAGGCCACCGCGTGGTCGACGTTGCCGACGCACCCCACCGGTAGCGGGCAGCTCTGCATCTCGAGACGCTCGATCAGAAGACCTTCACCGGTCTGACCCAAAGCGACGTCGAGCAGAGCACCCTGCTTCATGCGGTAGCAGCGCACCCGCAGCCCCAAGCGCGTGGTGCCATCGGTGGAATAGTCCATGGTCGCCGATGCCGGCGGCTGAACCAGCATGCGGTGGGCCGCTCCGACACTGCCGGGGCTCCCGGCCATCTGATTGGGGCTGGCGTTCCAGATACAGGTGCAGGGCCCGCCTCGGCCACCGCCGCGGCGTTTGATCTGCCACAGCCAAAGATAGAGGGCACCGCGCAGCCCGGGGAAACGGGTCAGCACCTCCCCGACCACTTCGGGGCTGCCGGCGACCGCATCGAGGGCGGCGTCGAGGTCTTGATCCGAGAGCACCGCATCCTGGTAAAGGCCCGGAAATACGCCCAGATGACAAACCTGGCTCTGCGGGCAGTCGAGCTGGAGATGAAAGGGATGAGGGGTGATCCGGCCCGCGGCCACCGGCCCGAAGACATCGGCCTGCGGCTCGACCGCCACGAAGTACTGCAGGCCGAACTTCTCGATCTCACCGAAGGCGTTCGGCAAGACGTAGACGGCCTGGCCGTGACGGGGCTCGATTTTCTGCTCCAGAACCGCCTCTCCACCGCTCTCGAGGAGGCGAAGGATGGCGATCCCGGGCAGCTCGTCGGCCTGCCACGCAATCGCCACCGAGAGATCCAGTCCTGAGACCGAGACCTTCTCGATGGATCCGAGCTCGAAGGCTTCGAAGCCGGTACCGACCTCGCCGCCTTCGGAACCGAAGGATGGCCCGCCAGCCACGGCGGGCAACGAGCAACAAAGTGTGATGAGCGCTACTGCGGTCGTGATCCGCATAAGGAGCTCCTTCCAATATAGAACGGGTTCGCGCCAAGGTCCTGCAAAAGACTTGACGCTCCCGGTCAAGTCCAAGTAAGAGAGTTGAAGACTCCACCGACTGCTTATGCGCAAGGGCACCGGAGAATCCCTCAGCCACCTCCAAGGGCAGCGACTACAGACCGACTCGACTGGCGTTCATCGGCCCGGCAGACCGAGCCCTGGGCCGCCAACTCGGACCCTGTGGCAAAAGTCTCGGCCGGATCTGCCCTCCATTCGCGGTCCTTCGCCAGTCCCTGGCGTCCCCCCCGATCGAGCAGCAAGTCTCATTCGATCAGCCATATAGCCCAAGCCTGCCAAGTCCTCGAGCCCCCGCCGAGGATTTCTTCGAAACTTCCTGAGGGACTGGAAGGGAGACTTGCGCATAAGCCATTGCACGGTCATATCAACTCGAGCGCGGCGGATCAGGAGCCGCGCGACCAAAGGAGACTTTCTTTATGCGATGTCATCGCGCCATCCTGCTTTTCGTCCTCGCCGCCCTGGTGGTGACGAGCCCCGCCCTGGCTCAGGGCTCGAAGTACATCCAGTCGGGCGTCGACGTCTTCCAGACGGCGACCAACGCCCCCACCGGAGCCGACTTTTCGACCGATCCGATTCCGGCCGGCTTCTTCTGCCCCGGCTCGGATCCCTTCAAGGGCACCCTCAAGCTCCTCGGCCTGCCCTTGGTCACCAGCCCACCGGGAATTCTCGGCGGAGCCGACACCATCGTCGAGCGCCTGCAGGGCGTCGACCTCTCCCTCGGCTACGGCGAGGTTCCGATCGTCGTTCGCGCCATGAACCTCTACAGCCCCGACTACATCGGCATCTACTGCCCGGGCCAGGGCGACACCCGCTGGCGCGTCGACGTCTGCCTGTGCGAGTGCCAGGAGACCACCAAGATCCAGATGAAGCTCGGCGGCGAGTGCGACACCTGCGGCTTCTTCACCGGTGAGCTCGCCATCAACGTTTGCCTGACCTTCACCAATCTCGAGACCGGCGAGGTGCGCGGCCCGATCTCCCACGCCGTCAACCTGGGCATCAAAGAGATGCCCTGGTGCATGCAGCCGGGCGCCGGTGGCCTCGAGGTCAAGGAGCCCTTCAAGGTCGACTCCGACTGTGACGGTCGTCCCGACCTGGTGCTGCCCGGCACCACCAACTTCCACCCCGGCTGGACCTGCGACGTCACCGGTGGCGGTGGCGGCGGCAACTGCTGGCAGGACTTCGCCCACCTGACCTCCTGCCACGAAGGCCCGGCGCCGGATCACCAGCACTGCATCAACCCGGTCTGCGGGAAGGAACGCCAGTAGATCCCCCTCTCTTTGCTTTTTCGGGTGCCATGCAAGGGCCGGCGTTACGCCGGCCCTCTTTTTTTGAGATCGTCTAAACAGCAGAAGCCACTGCGGACAGGCCTCGACAGAGTGAACCGCCCCGCTTCAGGCTTCTCTGGCCCGCCCTTCTCACCAGATCTCGCGGGAAGAGGGCGAAGGTTGCGGAAGAGGCAAGGCATCGGCCGGTGCCGCGACGCCGCCGTACTGGACGTCCTGCGAGGAGTGCAGCCGGCCGATAACGCAGCAGAATCTGTGACCTACGGCCTTGTCGCGGAGAGCTCGTGAGAAGGTCGGGCTGGGTTCCAGCAGAACGGACCGATACAGCCCATACTGGAATCGACTCAACACTTACTTGTCTGACGTGCTCCTCCGGTTAGGGCCCGATTCCCTCATAGTTATTGGGCCGAACTACGGGGAGCGAGTCACGGGTTGCAGTACCGAGCATGCATGTCGTCGAGGTCGTCGCCCTGACCGGCAGTGCCGTGCATGTCCCTTTCATGCCCCGTGAATCTCATCCGTTCACTCGACCCGTTGGGCACGGACTCTTCCCCAAAGGGAAAGTAGGTGTGGAGCCCTGCACTGCGCCCATCAGCCTTGGTGATGAGCCTCGGCGTGCCGAGATCGTCGAGGTGGAAGCGGAGCCCTTCGCGTGGTTCTTTCTTCCTCGCTCAGTCCTGCGAGACTAATCATCTCGCCGGTCGGATCGACCCACTTGAGAGGACTCCTAATCGCATAAGCGTATCTGCTTAGGCTTTGAGGAAGGGCTAGCCTCCCTCCCACGGGATCGACACTGAGAAATCTGCCGTTAAGGGGTGAGCAATACCTGGCGTGCATGTAGTCAAGGTCGTCATCTTGGCCAGGTGTTCCGTGATGATTGCGTTCGTGGCCGGTGAGTTTGAGCCTCTCCTCGAGGTGGACGGTGCCGAGCCCTTCTCCGGAGGGAAAGAAGACGGAGAGTCGCGGATTCTTTCCATTGACCTTGACAGAGAGTCGTGGCGTTCCGAGGTGGTCGAGGAGCTGGAGGCGGACTCCCTCCTGCGGCCGCCACCCACGCCGCAGCCGACATGAGTCAACCGATCAGTGGGCTCTCTGACCACCGAGCCAATCCTTGAGAACTTTCAGGAGCCGCCACCAGAATAGCCCCGCAAGAGCTTCTCCTTCCAATAGTCCTGGAGATGAGAGCGAAGCTCACCGCTCAGTGAAAAGACCTGAGAGCAACAAACCCCACAGGAGTCTACGTCTAGCAAATCGATCAATTCGGGGTCAACCGACTCAAGAATCGTTCGAGTTCCTAGTCCAGACCTCACCTCAAGAAGGCATAAATAGTAATCGCCAACGATATCCACACCATAGTGAGTCTTCTTACTTGCTGCCGAGTCCTCGCTGATCACGAAGTAGATCGGACTGGATCGCGAATCCTCAACCCAGGAAGCCTCAACCCTTGCTTCACCAGACAGAATCGCCTCTGTCAAGGAATTGATGGCCATCTGATCTCCGCTCAAGAGGACTCTGCCAGAGGGATCTGCAGAGGAAGCGCAAGACAAAGCAATAGCCGTAAGCAGCAGAAATGGCCAAGAAGCTCGAACTCCATCCTTCGACTCTATTCGATCCACTAATGCCCCTTTCTTTTCTCTCGAGTTACAACTGAGTTACCATTTGCCCCCGAAAGAACGAAGGCCGCCGAGCGAGCACCGTTGGTAATCTGCCCACCCCTCATGATATCCACAGACGGACTTGGATCCCACGGAACCCTTTCTCCAGCGTGATATAAGTCTCTCAGCCCCATCAGATGGCCGGTCTCGTGAGCTCCAGCTGCAGGCAGCCCTCCTGTCGACGTCGGACTAGCATTGTCGATTGTGAAAATGGTCCCTGTATCAGGGCCAGATTCACCGCCGCTCAGATTGAGCGTCATATTTACCCTAGCCCTTCCAACACCAGGTACCACGGTAAGTGTGTCGACCCCTTGCTCGGCTTGATCAGCACTAACAATATCGAACTGCACATCGAAGGAAATCGCCTCACCCGAAGACCCCGTAACCGACTGATTATTCCAATAGTTCTGGGCCCCGTGTTTGAACTGCACAGCAGCGGAAACCTGCTGGAGATCACTCGTATCCACTAAAATCTGAGCACGCACCTGAACCGTGCACTCCTGCTCAACGCATGTCACCTTCGCATTTCTACCATCCGGGTCGATCATGAGCAGCGGATTATTGTTCGCATAAATATACCGATTCCAGGACTGGGGCTTTCGAATGTCAGCGCTTGCAATCAGAGGATCGACCGACAGAAATCGCCCGTTCAGCGGATTGCAGTACCGGGCATGCATGTAGTCGAGGTCATCTCCCTGCCCCGCGGTGCCGTGGGTGTCCCTTTCATGCCCGGTGAATTTCATCCGCTCAGAGGACCCGTTGGGCACAGACTCTTCCCCAAAGGGAAAGTAGGTATGAAGCCCGGCGCTTCTCCCATCGGCCTTGGTGATGAGCCGTGGTGTGCCGAGGTGGTCGAGATGGAAGAAACGTAGCCCCTCGGCCGGACTCCAGGAAGCCAGCAGCTGACCGTCGCGGTGGATGTGGTCTTCCTGGTGAGTCCAGGTTCCGGAGGATCCCCCGACGGTGCCCCAGGTGCGCAGCACCTGGCCGCCGAGGTCCCTGAGGGTCCAGGTTTCCTCGATCGGGCTTTCGGCCCAGTGGAGGGTGTTGATGCGCTCGTCGTCGGCAGTGTAGAGGTAGTAGTCCTCGATGCTCCCGTCGCCGCTTTCCTTCGACCGGAGCTTGGACAAGGCATCCCAGGTGTAGGTGTAGCCGGTGGTGCCGGAGCCAAAGTGAAGCTGGTTGCCGGCGGCGTC
>JBCCHV010000098.1 GCA_039028635.1 Acidobacteriota bacterium | reverse complement strand
GTTTCCGACGGGGCGTGGCGCAGTCTGGTAGCGCACCTGCCTTGGGCGCAGGGGGTCCCCAGTTCAAATCTGGGCGCCCCGACATCAAACGGAGACCTGCGAGTCACCCGGCTGCCTGTAGCTCAGCTGGATAGAGCGGCGGCCTTCTAAGCCGTTGGTCGGGGGTTCGAATCCCTCCAGGCAGGCCACTGCTCTTTTCGATCACGATGGTGAGCGTAGCTCAATGGTAGAGCGCTGGATTGTGGTTCCAGTGGTTGGGGGTTCGAGTCCCCTCGCTCACCCCAAGCGCCCTTAGCTCAGCTGGATAGAGCGTCGGCCTCCGGAGCCGAAGGTCAGAGGTTCGAATCCTCTAGGGCGCACCAATCTCTTCGACAGACAGCGAATCTCGAGACCAATCGGTCCGGATGTCCTGATTCTTGAGAGCTGCTCAGGCGGCAGGAATCCCGCCTATGCAAGGCACCCTTGGATCTGCGAACATCTCGGCAACCGCGGTTGAAGAGAGCGGGGCATCCGACGCGGACGACTTCGTGTGGGAGGACGACGCGGGCTGGTAGCACCGGCGTCCGGAGCCGAGGAGAGCTGGGCTCGCGGTTCCTACGCGAAGGTGAGTCGTTTCAGCGTCGCGCCTCAGTCATCCTCTGGCGGCGGCTCAGTAGACCTGGACCGTTGGACGAGTCCCTGAAGGGCCCGCATCTCTGCGACCATTTCGTCGAGCCAGTGAAGGCGCTCGAGGGGAGTCATTTCGAGGCCTAGCCGGATTTGGCGTCGGCGCGTCTTCTCGAAGCTGCCCCAATCGTCGGACGTCTCCGGCATGGGGGGCAGCTTCATGGCGTCTCCTTCCGGAGAGCCTTCAGAGCTGCCACCTCTTCGAGGTCCCGCGGTCTTCCTGCGGCCTCCAGAAATCTCAGCTCCTTCTCAGCCAGCCGTTCCGGAACCTCGGTGGTGTGTCGTGGCACTCCAGGAGTCTATCGGACGGCCCTTTGCACTCTCTTCCCGCAACGAGTCCCCTTCGGCGGGGGCGCCGATTGAGTCGTCGGCATGTTTCGACGCCTCGATCAGGTCAGGAACCTGGTCCGCCGACCTTCGACGTTCGTGACGCCGAAACGATTTTGCTCATAGGCGCATATCCGAGCACGAACTCAGGAGGAAGCCATGACCCAGCGAGAGATCCGCACCCTGCACTTCGACCTCGGCTTTGTTCCGGCCGATCGTCCGCTCACCCTCAAGGTCGGAACCCGGCGCCATCCTCTGGTTGCCCATACCCCCAAGAGCTTGACCAAGGCACGCCAGGAGAATCGGGCCCTGGCGCTGTTGCCGGACAAGCGAATCAGCCACTATGTCGCCGACGTCGATCTGCCCGGTGACCTCGCTCAGCTCTTGATGGTCACCGCCCCCTCGGAGATCGAGGGCGCCTCTCTCGACACCCTGGTGATGTGCTGTCTGCACACGCCGGAGCCGGCGCGCCGGGCGGTGCTCGAGCGTTGGCGCGAGACGGAGCATGCGAGCTGGACCTGCTGCCATCCCAAGCTGAAGCTCGCCGGGGTCGAAGTCGCAGCCGCCGACAACCACGGGGCGATCATCGACGTCCACGACTGGAAGACCGCCTACGACGCCGGCGTCAGCATCGTCTTCCATCACGCCGAGCTGGTGAGCATCGGTGCCAACACGGCGGCCGGCGTCCAGGGCATCATCGAGTTCTCGAACGGCATTTCGGATCTCGCCACCCAGATCCTCGCCCAGGCGAAGGCCCACCAGCAGGACCCCGCCAAGCTCAACTGGGTGGTGGAAGAGCCTTACCTCGGCACCGATATGAAGCCGATCAAGGGCTCGGCCCGCTACGCCTGGACGGCGGAGACCAAGCAGTGGATGCGCGGTCCGATGATGGACAGCTTGACCCAGTCGAAGAACGATCCGTCGCTGCAGTCCACTCCGACCAACGCCGGCGTCTGGACGGTTCAGGACGGCACCACCTCGGTCTCGGCCCCGAGCTCGCCGCCACCGGCGAAGACCGCGAAGGCCGAATCCGACGGTTACTGGACCCTCGATTCCCTGACTCCCAAGCACGGCTACTCGAACCAGGGCGGCGTGCAGTTCAACAACAACGAGTTCCGCACGGCGTTCCTCAACACCTGGGTGCGCTGGTTGGGGATCTACGCCGAGTTCCTCGGCCAGGATGGCGAGGTCGTCGAGCCCGCCGAATGGACGTCGAAGGTTCCCGGCGGGCTCGCCGGGACCTACGACTCGAAGACCAAGAAGTACCTGGCGATCGTCTCGTCGACCAACACGATTCTCGCCATCCCGGTGGGCAACACGCCGACCGATGTCGACTTCAAGTGGCCTTCGAACGCCGCCGGTGTGCGCCTGCTGTCGGGAGGTATCGGCCGGACCGGAGGTATCGAAGGCGCCGACGGCAAGTACCACGGTAGCTGGGACACCCAGGTTTGCTTGCCCGGCGCGATCATGACCGGCATCTTCAACTTCGGTATTCCAGTGGTCTGCCTGGTGGCCGGTGCCGCCGTTTCCCTCGGTCCGGTGAACCGGCTGGCAGGGGATATCTTCTCGACCGTTCTCGACGTCGCGGTGGCGATCGTCAACGGACCGGTATCGGGGGCGCTGCAGGGGGGCAACACCTTGACGGTGCTGACCGCCTTTGCCGATTTGATTCCGCACCTGCTCCTCGACATCGTCGAGCTGGCGGTCTTCTTGGATGCCAAGATCGCCCAGGGAGCGGCCGAAGAGGCCACGCCGATCTTCGGATGGATCGCCGCGGCCGTCTCGATCATCTCGGACCTCGCGCTGCTCGCCGAGACGACCGCCGAGGTCGCCCTGTCGCCGGCGGTTTTCGAGTACGTCGCCACTCGCGCCATCGACGCCGAGTGGACCCTCGAGCCGGACTCCGACCACCAGAACACCTGGCCGCGGGAAGCCGATCACTATGTGGTCACCGCCACCTATCGCGACGGCACCACCCGCAAGGCCGAGGCAAAGCTGGGGGAGGCGCCCCAGACCGGTCCGCGCACCGTGCGCTTCGGCCAGGAAGGCGACAATCGACTGCCCTACGGTGGCGAGGTGCAGTTCTCGGCCAAGTTCTACTCCAAGACCGGCTGGGTGTGTGGCTCGGTGGAGACCGACTTCATGTCCGCCGCCATCGGCGGCAATCTTCTGAAGGTGCCGACGAAGGCGATCAAGGAGCGGGTGGTGCCGCTGTCGGCGAACACCGTCTACCAGTACGAGAACAGCCTGGCCTGGGACGAATCCCAGAACGGCCGGGTGTGGTCCTCCGCCGGCGGCAAGCCCACGGCGACGCGCAAAGACCTGAGCTCGAACCCGGTGGGTCACAACCTCGCCGACCTGCTGGGTATCACCCTGAGTCAGCAGACCAGCCAGCTCGGTTACACCTGGGAGGCTTCGGGACAAGACCTGCCGGAGTGTGGCGGCTCGGCGCCCGACTCCGGCCAGCTCTACACCTTCCAGTCGATCGATGTACGCAACCATCCGGACTCGTCCCTCAAGTTCGTGCCCTGTGGCTTCACCGCCTCACCCCAGCTCGCTTTCGACCTGAGAGGTCCGGCGGACGGCAACGGCAACAACTTCTATTTCGATCCCCGTCACCAGGGTTATCACCTGCGGCGAGTGGTCCTCGACGGCAAAGCGGGCGAGTTCGACCTGTCGTCGAAGCAGAGCTGGGGGCGTTTCAACGAGCCCATCCAGCGCTTGATCATCCACCCGGCTGGTTACGCCGTCGGGATCAACGCCGACAACAACAAGATCGAGGTCCTGCGCATCCCGAGCCGGTCGACCAGCGATGCCGACGCTCCGCTGGCCAACCTCTACAGCGGCTTCGGCAGCCGGCAGGGACTGGTCCACCGCCCGGTGGGGCTGGCGCCGCTGCCGGGGGCCGGCTTTGCGGTGCTCGAGCAGAACAGCCGATCGCTCAAGTCGCCGGCCCGGGTGCAGGCCTTCGACTTCCAGGGCAATCCGGTGAAGCGTTTTGCTGGCAAGGCGTTCTTCAACCTCAACGAGCAGGGACAGGACGTCCACTACCTCGATCTCGCGATCGAATCGAAGGGCTACGTCTACGTCTTGCGCTACTTCAACCAGGGGGACGATCCGAACGACTATCAGGTCGCCATCTACACCCCGAGCGGTGAGCTCCTGACCCAGACCCCGGCGATTTCCGCCGGACGCCTGACGGTCGACGTCTGGCGCACCGTCTTCACCCTCGACTTTCAGAAGATGAAGAAGCCGGCCGACGCCCGCACCGAGCCTTCGGTCAGCGTCTGGCTGCCTTCGACGCCGTGATGGGTCTGCAGGGACTCTCCGTCGCGATCTCGCCGGCGGGCCTCGAGACCTTCTTTTCGAAGGTCGTCGCCGGCGACTTGACTGCCGCCCTCGAGCCACCGGCGCTCGAGATCAAGGTGCCGGACTCACGACATCAGCACGGATCCCGGGGCACCCACGGCATCGAGGCCGCGGACGGTGGCTACGTCTCCGTTCTGACGGACTTCGAATACAGGCCCTCCCACTGACTCCAACGGAGAATTGCCATGACATTGCAAGGACTCACCGTCGCCCTTTCCGAGAGTGGCATCGACGCCTTCGCCAAGGATCTGGTGGCCGACCAGATCGCTGGTCAGCTCGCCAAGCTCACGCCTCCGAACAACTCGTTTCCGGTGAAAGACTTCGGTGTTCCCGATGGCGATGGGAGCGATAACTACGAAGACATCAAGATCACTCTGTCGGGGGGTAGCCTGTCAGGCTTTGATCCCGTCTATCAGTCGATCTCGCAGGGAAGTGATGGGGCGTTCAGCCTCACCATGAAGGCCTCCGACTTCAAGGTCGAGTACAACTGGAACGAGAAGTACAAAGAGTACATCTGTACGACCATTTGCTTTCCGGCGGAGAGCCACGACAAGAACTATCACTACGAGGTGAGCTTCGACAGCCTGGTGATCACCGTCGGGCTGCAGCTCTCCTACTCGAGCGGGACGTGGGATCTGAAGGTCAGTGGCGTCACCAGCCAGCCGAGCGCGCCCAAGGCGAGCATTCCCCACGACAGCATCCTCAACAACCAAGAAGTTTCCGGTTGTTTTCAGACGCGTATCAGCAAGCAGACCAAGAACGCGGTTTCGACCATCGACTTCCAGACGCCGATCAAGGCCTTGGTCGGCAACCTCGGAGTTCAGATTCCGTCGACTGGCAAGCTGACCCAGGACATCACTTTCGACTTCGGGACCGGTCCGAGTGGACTGAGCTTTCCGGGGGACCAGGGGGTGCAGGTCGGAGTCACCGGCCAGGTCACCTACGAGAACACCCCTTATTCGGGAGGCACGCCGCCGCAACTTCCGCTTCCCGCCGTGCCGACCTCGAAGCATCTCGCCTACTACGCCGCCGCCTACGAGTTCGATGCCCTCTTCTGGGCGTTCTACAAGCAAGGGTTGCTCAAGGAGCTGATCACCCCGGGCGATCTTCCGGATCCGAGCCCGCTCTACACCAACACTTACAAGAATACGCCGCTCCAGGGGCTCTACACGCAGTACCCGAACCACACCATGACCGCTTATGTCGCCGCCGCGGCCGCCCCGACGACTGCCTTTCAGACGGTCTACGATCTGTCGACGGCGGTTCTCGGGAAGCTCAAGAGCACGTTACCGGGCGATGTCTTCGACAAGCTGCAAGGGCTGGCCAATCAGTATTACCTGTCCGAGGCGAGCTTCTTCACCAGTCTGGTCGCCGCCCTCGGGAAGAATGATGCGAACCAGTGGAAGTCGACCATCGAGAACGCCGCCGAGGGTGCCGGGACCGTGGTCAGCCACGAAAATCGCGTCACCATCAATGTCTTGCAGAATGGTAAGTCCTTGCCTGCCTTTTCGTTTTCCGTCGTGCAGCAAGACGTGCTCTCGAACCTCGCCTTGGGGATCTCGAAGTCGGGCACGACCCAGACCCTGCAGTTCGGCTTTCAGGTCGTGCCCGGTACGGTGACGACCAAGCTCATCCACTCCGCCATTCCGTCGATCACGACCAACAATTTCGGTTACATCTGGAGCTTCGTCCTCGAGCCGGAGTTCGCCAACGAGGTGGCCCTGATGGGGAAGCAGGGGGTCGCCTTGCCGCGGATCCCCGGATTCGAGTTCCTGTTCGACAAGGCCGAGATCTCGATCGAGGCCACCGATGGGGGCTACGTCGCGGTGCAGACCGACTTCGAGTACAAGCCTTCTTCGAACGAGGCCATCGGGGATCTCGCTGCGGATGGGCGAGGGCGGGCCGCCTGAATGGACGCTTCCTGCTCGGAGTCGACAAGAGAACGGGTGTCGACGCTGCGGTTCGCCGGCAAAGTGACGTTGCGATCGACCAACGCGACCGGCGATAAGAGGTACCTGACGCCGGGTCAGCGCAACGGTCTCGTCTTTCCGTGGATGGAGGCAACGCAGGCGACCGATCGGGAACGGGTCATCCTCTACCTCGCGCCCGATGGCAACTTGCGGATCGAGATGGACGACCAGTCTTATCTCACCCTGATTCCGAGCCTTGGATTCGTCTCCGGAACTCGCGAGCAGAGCGAGGCTCAGCCGATGCGCTGGGCAGCGGCGGGGTCCGGTGGCGAGGGCATCCTGAAGGGCGAATCGGGGCTCGAGATCTGGGACCCGGACGCCGCGAAGTTCAAGGCGATCCGCTACTCGGTCAACGTGTTGTTGCCCTATCTGGTGGTCAGTCTCGATGCTCAGGACATTGACGCCCCGACGCTGACCACCTTTGCTCGCACTGAAGTGACCCCGGGTCTCGAAGCGATCCAGAAGTCGAAGTCTGCCCCCGGCGCCGATCTGCGCAAGGTCGACCTCACCGGTGCCGATCTTTCCGGAGTCGATCTCACCGCAGCCGACTTCCGCGGCGCGATCCTCAACGGCACCGATCTGCGGGGCGCCACCCTCGCCCAGGCGAACTTTGAGGGGGCCAGCTTTCTGGGCACGAAGTTTCAGGGCGCCACCCTCGATGGCGCTCGCTTCAATGGTGGTGATCTGTCGAAGGCATTCTTCGACGACAAGGTCAAGGCGCGGGAAACCGACTTCAGCGATTGCGTCATGGTGGGGGTGTCGATGGCGGCACCGGCGGGAACCACCGGTGCCGACCTCCGCGGCGCGATCTTCACCGGCGCCGAGCTCGCCTTCACCGATCTCTCGGGCGCCGTGCTGCGCTCCGCCCAGCTTTTGCGCGCCAATCTCACCGGGGCGATTTTGGCGGGGGTCGATTTCACCGGTGCCCAGCTCGGTGGCCTCGACCAGTCGCTGGCAGCCAGCCTGCCTTTCACCTATCTCGCCAATGCCGTCTTTTCACAAGCCAATCTCTTCGGTGTCTCCTTCGCCTATGCGTCGCTTTTCGGCGCCTCCGTTTCGATCAACGACACCAGCACCCTCGAGCAGGCCGATTTCAGCAACGCCTACCTGGCGGGAATCGACCTCTCCGGTGCGGTGCTGTCGGGCTCGCGTTTCGACGGCGCCTGCCTGGTCAACACGAACTTCGTGGGTGCCGATCTGACGGCCACTCTCAAGGGCAGTATTCGCACGTCGCTGGCCAACGCGGTGCTCTACGGCGCCAAGTTCCAGGGTGCCAAGCTCGATGGCGCGAACCTCTCCGGCGCCGCGGTGGCCTTCGATCGCGGCTTCTTTCCGGTGCGCTACTGTGGCGCCAACGGCAAGCCTTTCCCGAGTCCTCCGGACAGCCAGCCGACGGCCCATCGAGAAACCACCGGCATCGACTCGACGACTCTGGGTCCGAGCACCATCTGTCCCAATGGCTTGCAATGGGGAAAGCGCGGGGAGCGGAGCTTGGAGCAGATGCTCACCATCGCCGACCCGCCGACCGAGTGGTTTCCGAGCGCTTGCCGTCCGAATCAGGCCTCTGTCGCTCGCCCAACTCGTACCTGAGCGCACTTCGCCACGGAACCGCGAGGCGGAGTGCGCCGAGTGGAAGGCAAGGCGCTCCGCCGAAGGGCGCCAAGGACGCGATTTTGTCGGGCAGCTTCCGCTGGTGCCCCGCTCTGCATCACGCCGGCCGCGACGCTGAGCCCGGGCTCTGGCTCACCAGGGCGAGGCCCCGCGATTGACGCCCGGGATGAATTTAATTAGGATTCCTAAGTTATGTCCGGCAGCGGTCACCTCCCCGACTCTTCCTTTCCCGCCGAGGAGCCTATCGAGCGGCGGTTGGCGACGGCGCTCGCCAAGATCGGGATCGCTCTGCGCCATGGCGCCTGGCAGGAAGGCTTCGCCGAGGATCTCAGTCCCACCCAGGGCCAGGTTCTGACCCTCCTGCACCGGCGTCCGGGAGCGTCCCTTTCGCAGCTCGCCGACGTCCTGGCGGTGCGTCCGGCGACCGCCTCGGAGGCGGTCCGGGTGCTGGTGGAGAAGGGCTTGGTGGAGAAGTCGCGCGATCCGCACGATCGCCGCACCTTGCGGCTGGCCTTGACCCGGGAGGGAGCGCAGAAGGCCGGTCGTGTAGCCGGCTGGCCGGACTTCCTTGAGCGCGCCCTCGGCGATCTGGTACTCGACGAGCAGCAGGTGATGATGCGGGCCTTTCAGCGCATCATCGTTCAGCTGCAAGAGCGTGGCGAAATCCCCCTGGCTCACATGTGCGCGAGCTGTGTGCATTTTCGGCCGCAGGTCCATGCCAGTTCCGATCGGCCGCACCATTGCGCCTTCGTCGATGCCGCCATGAGCGACGGCGACCTGCGCTTCGAATGCGCAGACCATGAGCTCGCCGAGGCGCCTCGGCTGGCGCAAGTTCGCGAGCTTTTGGCCAACCCTCATTAGGCGAGATCAAGAAGATCTCGTTGACCTTTGATCAAAATAGTTAGGAGTGCTAAGTGAAAATTCTCAAGTTCATCTCCATCGCCCTCACGACCGCGGTTCTCGTTTCTCTGGTCATTCCGGCGACGGCCACCGAGGCCTCGTCGGCAAAGGTTTCCCCGCGATCGACGCCGCCTTCGGCGGGGCCGGATCTCGATCTCGAGGCGGCTTCGGCGACCCTCATGAAGTCGCTCGACCTGGTGGTTTTCGAGATCGAGGTCGCCGGCAAGGCTGGGCACACGACGCCCGAGGCTCGGGGCTCCCTCGACGGCGCTCCGGTGCTGGGCTACGTCTTCCCGACGGACCTGGCGCCGAAGAATGTTGGTTTCCGAGGGGCCGAGGGCACCGTGGCCCTGGCCGTGACCTCTCACCCGGACTTCGATGACACCCCGCTGTGGGACGAGAGCGGCGACCTCGTCTACGACAACGATGGGATCGTCTTTCACAGCCATTGGGTGCTGTTGCAGTCCGACGAGCGGGTGGCTGGAGGTTTGTCCGTCATCGAGTTTCCCGAGGACGAGATCTCGCAGCGCCTGCCCCCGACCAATCCGAGCATGCCGATGTACATGGACTCGCCGGGTTTCTCGATCGTCTTCGACGGCAAGGTGTTGCGAGTCCTGGTGCCGCGGCAGCGTTTGGGAGGGCGAGCGGATTTCCGCTTTGATGCGGTGACCGCCTATCTCGAGGTCTCGACCTCCGGCCCGGGTCCCCTGCTCGGCGTCCACCAGGTCTACGAAGTGCTTTCGGGAGATCTCTCCCTGCCCTACCGGGTGAAGGCGGTGCGTTAGGGAGCCTGCCCGCGAGCCGGAGCCTCTCCGGCTTCGGGCCCCCCGGACGGGGCCGCCCTGGTTTGGGCCACGCTGGACTTGGGGTGAGCCTGGTCGGCCTGTGCGGCTTGCTTCTCGCCGGTGGTCGTGACAGAAATCTCTCCATGCAAGCCTTCGAGACCCTCGACGAGGTGAAGTTGCCGGACGGCCGGCCATTGACTCTGCATCGCCGTGGGGACGATTTCTGGATCCATCTCGACGGCGCCGAGCTGATGTCGAGCCGCGCCCCGGGGACCGAGCAGGCGCTGGCGACCTACGGCTGTGCCGGTCTCGAGAAGGTGGCGCGGCCGCGGGTGCTGGTCGGCGGGCTGGGCTTCGGTTTCACCGTGCGAGCAGCCCTCGAGGCCTTGCCGCCTCGAGGGGAGGTGGTGGTGGCGGAGAAATTCTCCGCCGTCGTCGACTGGAATCGCGAGGTGCTCGGAGGCCTCTACGCCAAGACCCTCGCCAACCGGCGGGTGAAGGTAGCGTTGGGCGACGTGCGGCGTTGTCTCGCGCCGGACGCCGCCTTCGACGCCATCCTCCTCGATGTCGACAATGGACCGTCGGCCTGGTGCTTGCGCTCGAACGGTTGGCTTTATCGCCCGCCGGGGCTGGCCGCTCTGTTCGAGTCCCTGTGCCCGGGCGGCACGTTGGCGGTCTGGTCCGCCTTCGAAGACCGCACTTTCCTGCGCGAGCTGCGCCGGGCCGGCTTCGAGGCGAGCTCCAAGGGGGCGCGATCCCGCGGCTTCAAGGGCACTCGGGACATCATCTTTCTCGGACAGCGGCCGAAGAACCCCCGTCGAGGTGCCGCCCGGCGTCCTCCCCGCCGGCGCTCGCGCCGCTGAGCGGATGTCGGCGGCCCGGCGAGCTCTGCTCGAAAACCGGCAGAGCTGAACGAGCCGCCCAGCCTTTTTCAGCGCTGCTAGCAGGTTGCTGAACAACTCGTCGGCAACCTGCGACCGGGCCCGAGAGGGCCCGGGGGGGGGCAGGGCGCCCCCCCCGGGGGGGGGGGGCGCCAAAGCCCCCGGGGGGGGGGGCGGGGGGGG